>NZ_JBFBJT010000002.1:0-135066 GCF_040686175.1 Streptomyces sp. NPDC086077
CGCACGCGTCCGCGTGCGCCCCGGACCGGTCCCCCCTGCCCCTCTCGCACCCCGTCACGGTCCCGCACGACCAGCACCACCTCCCTGAAACCCACGTCGGAGCCGACGTGTACCCGACCGGAGGAGCCGCCGTGGCCGCTCAGCCCGATGCCGTACCGCCCACCGTCCCCGAGCAGCGAGCCGTCCACCCCGTCGACGAGAAACTCCCCGTCCTCCGAATGGCGACCACGGGCCTGCAGCACGTGGCCGCGATGTACGCGGGAGTCGTCGCCCCACCCCTGATCGTCGGCGCGGCCATCGGCCTGTCCGGCACCGAACTCACCTTCCTCACCGGCGCCTGCCTGTTCACCGCCGGCCTCGCGACCTTCCTCCAGACGCTCGGCATCTGGAAGATCGGCGCCCGCCTGCCGTTCGTCAACGGCGTCACCTTCGCCGGTGTCGCCCCCATGACCGCCGTCGTCGCCTCCACCGAGGACAAGTCCGACGCGCTGCCGATCATCTTCGGCGCGGTCATGGTCGCCGGTCTGCTCGGCTTCCTCGCGTCGTCCGTCTTCTGCAAGGCCGTCCGCTTCTTCCCGCCGGTCGTCACCGGCACCGTGATCACCCTCATCGGTGTCTCGCTGCTGCCGGTCGCCTTCGGCTGGGCGCAGGGCGCCAGCCCCACGGCGGACGACTTCGGTTCCCGGACCAACCTGGGCCTGGCGGCGGCGACCCTGGTCGTCGTGCTGCTGCTGCGCCGCTTCACCCGCGGCTTCGTCAAGCAGATCGCCGTCCTGCTGGGCCTGGTCGTCGGCACGCTGCTGGCGATCCCGTTCGGCGTGACGGACTTCTCGCCGGTCGCGGACGCGGACATCGTCGGCTTCCCCACGCCGTTCCACTTCGGCGCCCCGCAGTTCCAGCTGGCCGCGATCGTCTCGATGTGCGTGGTCATGGTGGTGTCGATGACCGAGTCGACCGCGGACATGCTGGCGCTCGGTGAGATCGTCGACCGCAAGGCGGACGAGAAGACCATCGCGGCGGGTCTGCGCGCCGACACCCTCGGCTCGGCGGTCAGCCCCGTCTTCAACGGCTTCATGTGCAGCGCCTTCGCGCAGAACATCGGCCTGGTGGCGATGACCCGGATCCGCAGCCGCTTCGTGGTCGCCACCGGCGGCGCGTTCCTGGTCCTGATGGGCCTGTGCCCGGTCGCGGCCTCGCTCATCGCCGTCGTACCGCGTCCGGTGCTGGGCGGCGCGGGCGTGGTCCTGTTCGGCTCGGTCGCCGCGAGCGGCATCCAGACCCTGGTCAGGGCCGGCCTCGACAAGGACAACAACGTCCTGATCGTCGCCGTCTCCCTCGCCGTCGGCATCATCCCGATCACCGCGCCGGAGTTCTACCACGCCTTCCCGGAGACCGCGAAGATCGTCCTCGACTCGGGCATATCGACGGGGTGTGTGGCGGCGGTCCTGCTGAACATGGTCTTCAACCACCTCGGCAGGGGCCGGGACGCGCAGGACGTCACGCATCCGATGGAGGCGGGGGAGGAGATCACCGGAGCGGCGACCCGGGCCCCCGCCACGCCATGAGACCGGAGCGTCGCGGGGCGGCGCCGGACCACGGGCGCGGTTCGGCGCCGACGGGTCCTACAGCCCGAACAGGCTCGGGTCGGTCGCCAGCTTCTTGAAGTACGCCTGCGGCTCGGCCAGCAGCCTGCGCTCCTTCAGATCCAGCAGCCCACCGACGCCGACCAGTTCGGCGGCGACCGTGCCCTCGGCCTTGCGGATCGTCTGCCGCATCCGGAACGTCTTGCCCTCGCCCCACTCGAAGACGCAGGTGACGTCGACCTCGTCGCCCGCCAGCAGCTCCCGCAGGTAGCGGATGTTGGTCTCCAGGGCGACCGGGCCCACGCCCGTCGCCACCAGGCCGGCCTGGGTGATCCCCGCCGCCCGGAGCAGCGACCAGCGGGCGTGCTCGGCGTAGTTCAGATAGACGGCCTGGTTGAGGTGGCCCTGCACATCGGTCTCGTATCCGCGGACCGTCACCCGGACGGAGAACGGTTCGGTCATGGCTTCCCCCTGTCGTGGCCGGCGCCGTGCGCCCTCGATCTCGGAATGCCCATCATGCCCTCCGCGGAGACGCCAGCAGATACCGCGCCCGCGTCCGTGGCTCGGTGTACTCGCCGACCTGCCAGCCCGCCCGCTCCAGCGTGGCCGCACAGGCCCGCAGTGCCCCGGCGTCCGGTTCGTACACGGCGACGGCCTCCGGCTGCGGGGTGGCCCGCACCCGGTAGCCGGCGGAGTCCTGACCGGCCGGGCGATGGTCCGCGGCCTCCAGCGCCAGCGCGGCGGCCTGCACCAGATGCGTCCGCTCCCAGCCGCACGGCCGGTCCGTGGCACCGTCGGGGTTCGTCATCCGGCGCAGCTCCAGCAGGCCCTGCCACGCGCTGTGCACCTCGCGGACACGGGACGGTCCGGCGTCCGGCGGAGCCTCCTCGCCCCCGATGCGTGCCGCGAACACACCGGTGGACGCGGGGGTCTCGGGCCTCGCCGGCTCGGCCTCCCGTATCCGGTGCCCCGCCGGCGTCAGGAAGTGATCGTGCGGCGGCCGGGGATGGCGGAACGCCAGCCCTCGCTTCACCAGCGCCGCGAGCTGCGCCTCCGTGCCCCTGAGCCGCCCGGTCACCGGATCGGCGGCGTCGATGACACGCCGCTGGGCGGCGGTCGGCGGTCGTGTCACGGCGTGCTCCCTCCGGGCGCTGGGCAGTCGTCCCACCGCTTCGAAGGCTACGACCCGGCTCTGACATTCCACCCGGCGACGACGGGCCGCCCGTGCTCGCTGCCCAGCCGGCCCAGCGCGCCCGTCGCCAGCTGGAAGAGCGCGCCGTCCTGCGGCGGCAGCCCCAGCCGCCGGGCGGTCAGCACCCGCAGGAAGTGCCCGTGCGACACCAGCACCACCACGCCCTCGGTGTTCGCGAGGGCGGCGTCGACCTTGCCCAGCATCCGGTCGGCCCGCGCGCCGACCTGCCGCACGCTCTCCCCCGGATGCTCCGGCGGCCCGGGCGTCACCCCGTCGGTGAACAGGAACCAGCCGGGGCGCTCCCGCTGGATCTCGACGGTGGTGATTCCCTCGTAGCCCCCGTAGTCCCACTCCAGCAGATCGGCGTCCACCCGCACCGCGCCGTGCAGCCCGATCAGCTCGGCCGTCTCCCGCGCGCGTTGCAGCGGGCTGACGAAGCAGGCGCCGATCCGGTGCGACCGGATCAGCGGCACCAGCGCGCGTGCCTCCTCCCGGCCGTGCTCGGTCAGCGGGACGTCCGTCAGGCCCGTGTGCCGCCCGGAGCGCGACCACTCGGTCTCCCCGTGCCGCACCAGCAGTAGATCACCCATGCGGCACACGCTAAGTGGCCGCTACTGCCGGTACCCGCCGAGGAATCGCCCGATCCGCCCGATCGCCGCCTCCAGATCATCCGCGTGCGGCAACGTCAGGATCCGGAAGTGATCCGGTGTCGGCCAGTTGAAGCCCGTCCCCTGGACCACCTGGATCTTCTCGCGCAGCAGCAGGTCCAGGACGAACCTCTCGTCGTCGTGGATCCTGTGCACCTTGGGGTCGATGCGCGGGAACGCGTACAGCGCGCCCTTCGGCTTCACGCACGACACACCGGGGATCTCGTTGAGCTTCTCCCAGGCCACGTTGCGCTGTTCGTGCAGCCGGCCGCCCGGCGCGGTCAGCTCGTGGATGGACTGCCGGCCGCCGAGCGCGGCCTGAATGGCGTACTGCGCGGGCGCGTTGGAGCACAGCCGCATGGAGGCCAGCATGGTCAGGCCCTCCAGATAGTCCCTGGCGTGCTGCCTGGGCCCGGTCACCACCAGCCAGCCGGAGCGGAAGCCCGCCACCCGGTACGTCTTCGACAGGCCGCAGAAGGTCAGGACCACCAGGTCGGGGGCGAGCGCGGCGGCCGAGTGGTGCACGGCGTCGTCGTACAGGATCTGGTCGTAGATCTCGTCGGCGAAGACCATCAGGCCGTGTCGGCGGGCCAGGTCGAGGATGCCCTCGACGATCTCCTTCGGGTAGACCGCGCCGGTGGGGTTGTTCGGGTTGATGAGGACCACGGCCTTGGTCCGGTCCGTGATCTTCGACGCCATGTCGTCCAGGTCGGGGTACCAGTCGGCCTGCTCGTCGCACAGGTAGTGGACCGCCTTGCCGCCGGCGAGGGTGGTCACCGCGGTCCAGAGCGGGAAGTCGGGGGCGGGGATCAGGATCTCGTCGCCGTCCTCGACCAGCGCCTGGACGGCCATCGACACCAGCTCGGAGACGCCGTTGCCGAGGAAGACGTCGTCGACGCCGACGTCCAGGCCCAGGGTCTGGTAGCGCTGGGCCACCGCGCGGCGGGCGGAGAGGATGCCGCGCGAGTCGGTGTAGCCGTGCGCCTGGGGCAGCATCCGGATCATGTCCTGGAGGATCTCCTCCGGCGCCTCGAAGCCGAAGAGCGCGGGGTTGCCGGTGTTGAGGCGCAGCACGCTGTGGCCCGCCTCCTCCAGCGCGTTGGCGTGCTCGATCACCGGGCCGCGGATCTCGTAACAGACCTCGCTCAACTTGTTCGACTGCCGGAACTCCATGCGGTGCGCCCCTCCGGTTGTGGTGTTGCTTGGTTTTACCAAGTGTGAGCTTGGAAAGTCCAACGACATGTCTAGACTGCGTCGCATGCCACCTCGTCGAAGTTACGACCAGTACTGCTCCGCCGCCCGTGCGCTCGATGTCGTGGGCGACCGCTGGACGCTGCTGATCGTCCGTGAACTTCTCGCCGGTCCCCGCCGTTACACGGACCTGCACGCGGACCTGCCGGGCGTCAGTACCGACGTACTCGCCTCGCGGCTGAAGGACATGGAGCGCGACGGGCTGACGACCAGGCGCCGGCTGCCGCCGCCCGGTGCGGCGTACGTGTACGAACTCACCGCACGTGGGCGCGAGTTGCTGCCCGTGCTCCAGGCGCTCGGCGGCTGGGGACAGGCCGAGCTCGGCGAGCGGCGGCCCACGGACGCGGTCCGGGCCCACTGGTTCGCACTGCCCCTCCTGCGGGCCCTGGAAGGCGAGGGGCTCGTCGAGGTGCGGCTGGAGGAGGGCGACTTCCATCTGTACGTCGGCGCCGAGGAGGGTGCCGTGTACGGCGACGGGCCGGCGCCCGGCGAGCCCGACGCCCTGCTGGTCCTCGGCACGGACACGTGCACGGCGGTCGCCCGCGGCGAGGTGGGCGTGGCCGAGGCCGTGCGGGACGGCCGGATCACCGTGTCCGGCGACAGCGCACTGGCCAAGACGCTGCGGGAGGCGTGAGGAAAAGCAGGAGGCCCGCACGGGGCGGGCCTCCTGGTGGGCGTCGGCAGCCCTGGGGCGCAGGGCATCAGACTCCGGTCGGCCGTCCCGCCCCCCGCGTCAGCGCGTACCCTCCGATGCCGGCCAGCGCGGCCAGCGCGCCGCCCACCGCCGTCCACACCCACCGGTCGGACCACCAGCCGGAGGCCCAGCCGTCCTCGGGCTCGATGCTCGACAGCACCGCCGAGTCCTCGTCGTCCTCCTCGGACTTGACGGCGGCCCCCGGCACCAGCGGCTCGGCCAGCGAGCCGTCCACCGCGGCGGCGCCGCCGATCTCCTTGGCCTCCACCCGCACCTCGGCGCCCACCGGCAGACCCAGGTCCGTCGTCGGCAGGCCCACCGCCGTGAGACGGATGTAGTACGTGCCCGGCAGCGGGTCGTTGGCCCAAGGCTCCGACCACGCACGGACCGTGCGCAGTGTGCAGGCCAGCTCCAGCGTGGCCGCGTCGGCGGCGGCGGTGCGCGTCTGCGACCCGTACTGGCAGGCCTGGCGGCGCCGCAGACCGTCGTACACGTCGAGCTGCCAGGTCTCGGCGGCGTGCGTCTGCGGCAGCTTCACCGTCGCCCTGACGGTGGGACGCTGACCGGCGTCGGCGGGGAACGACCAGTACAGGTAGTCGCCCGCGGAGGCGTCCGCGGTGGCCGTCCGCCCCTGGTCGAACTCGGCCGCCGTACGGAACGACGTGCCCGCCTGGACCGGCGTCGCGCCGTCCTGCGACGGGGCCGGTGACGGGGAGTCGGCCGCGGCCGGGGCGGCGGCCCATCCCAGCGCCAGCAGTGCCACGCCCAAAGCCCTCACGATACGCATCAGTTGGTCCTCCAGACCGCGACCCGCCAGCGTGACAGCCAGCCCCACAGCAGACCGGCGACGAAACCGGTCAGGACGAGAGCGCCGAGCAGCCACCAGCCGCGCCCGAGGCCGAAGGCGGCCACGTCGTCCGACGCGGAGGGCCCGTCGACGACGTCGATCGTCAGTTCCAGTGGCAGGCCCGGCGTGGTCTTCACACCGGAGGCCGCCGAGAACGAGTGGGTGACCTGAAGGCACACGCTCTCGGCCAGGGGCTCGTCCTCGTCGCTGTCGCGCTTCGGGTAGCGCAACCCCGTCGAGATCACGTCCGTACGGCCGTTGCCCGCCGCCTCGCCCCGGACGATCTCGCGGCCCTTCGCCGTGACCGCCCGCAGCAGCACACCGTGCGCCGGGGTGACGTCCCGGTCCGCGGACACGCTCACGGAGGCGCGCAGTTCCTGGCCGGGCAGCACGTCCACCCGGTACCAGCGCTGCTGCCCGAACTCCTCGCGGTCGGTGAACAGGCCCGACTTCAACGTCGGCGCCTGCGCGCACTGCTCCGCGCCCTCGGCGGCCACCGGCGTCACCACCGGATCGGCCGCCCGGTCCACCAACTGGTTCACCCGGTCGGTGAGTTCGTCCGTGTGCTGCACCGACGTGTACGTGCCGCCGGTCGCCTCGGCGATGCAGCTCAGTTGCCGGCGCATCTTGGTGTTGGGCACCAGGCCGAGCGTGTCGATGGTGAGACCGATGCCCTTGGCGGCGATCTCGCGGGCCACCTCGCACGGGTCGAGCGGGGCGCAGGTGTCCTCGCCGTCGCTGATCAGCACGATCCGCTTGGAGCCGGTGCCGCCGTCGAGGTCGCCGGCCGCCTTCAGCAGCGCCGGGCCTATAGGGGTCCAGCCGGTCGGCGTCAGCGTGGCCACCGCCGCCTTGGCCTCGGTGCGGTCCAGCGGGCCGACCGGATAGAGCTGGGCGGTGTCCTTGCAGCCCGTCTTCTGGTCGTCGCCGGGGTAGTTGGCGCCGAGGGTGCGGATACCGAGCTGTACGTCCTCGGGCGTGGCGTCCAGCACCTCGTTGAACGCCTGCTTCGCCGCCGCCATCCGCGACTGGCCGTCGATGTCCCGCGCCCGCATCGAACCGCTGACGTCCAGTACGAGGTCGACCTTGGGCGCGGCGGCCGTGGTCTCGTCGGCGAGCGCCGTCGACGGGAGCGCGATCCCGGCCGCCAGCGCGGCGAGCAGGGCGCAGGCCCCTGCCGCCAGCCGTTGTCTTGTGATCATCGGCGGATCCTATTGATCGGAGGTGTCGCACTCCAAAACAGGAGATCGTCGGGCCCGCACGGGAGGCCGTCCGGATCCGGAGCGGCCGGTCAATGAAGTGGATTGGGCAGCTCCGCCCAGAGATCGCCGACCCGTCCCGGCGACAGCCGCATCAGCGTCAGCGCCTTCGTCGGCAGCGGCTCCTCGCACAGCGCGGCGAGGTCGGGGGAGCGCGGCAGCTCTCGTACGGCAGTCGCCAGTGCCGCCGCCAGCGTCGGCCCCGACCCCGCGGTCCCGGCCAGCGCGCCCGCCACCAGCGAGCCGAACAGCTTGCGCCGCAGCGCCGTCACGTCGTCCGTGACGATCCGGGCGGGCAGCTCCGGATCCGGGATGCCGTGCCGGGCCAGACGGGCCGGGCTGACGCGGATGTCGGCCAGGTCGCGGTAGACCAGCCGCACCGGCGCGCCGCTCACGGACAGCACGACGAGGAGGTTCTGGCCGTGCGCCTCCAGTGCCACGCCCAGCTCCAGCAGCCGCAGCCCGACGGCGAGGGCGAGCCGCGCGAACTCGCCGAGCCACGCCGCGGACCGCGCGAGTCCCGTGGTCGCGAGCGCCGCCACCGGCAGCACCCGCTCACCGGGGCCCGCGTACTCCCGCGGCGACTCCCGCAGCACGGCCGCCAGATCCGGCGACCCGTCCGTGGCCGCGCCCAGCGTGCGCGTGACGTGCAACAGGCCGTCCGTGCGGGCCGCCAGCTCCTCCGCGAACGCCGAAAGGGTCATGGACGCGGCGACCGACGGCACCGAGATGTCCCGCACGGACGACGTCAGACGCGCGCTGAGCGCCGTCTTGACGTGCGCCCCGTCGTCCAGGGCGAGGGTGCGCAGGGACATCAGTGGGTGCCCGGTGAGCCGCTCCTCGCACGGTCGCTTCAGCACATGCGCCGCCTGCCACGGATGCACCGGGAGCAGCACCCGCTCCCCGTCCCGCATCCGGTCCGGCCACGCCCCCGTCACCAGACACGTCTCCGCCGGGACCGGCACCAGACCGAGCCCCACCAGCGGGCGGTGCTCGGGGGCGTGGGCGAGTTGCTCGGCCACCGAGAATCCCGGCCGGGAGCGGCAGTTCGGGTGGTACGGATGCCCGTCCACCACCCGCTGCTCCCACTGCCAGTCGCTTTCGGGCCACTCTTCCGGGTGAGTCGGCTGTGCCGCCCTGGACAGGGCCAGGGAGGCGGCGCTGTGGTCGAGTTCCGCGGCGAGTTCGGCACCGTGCGGTACGGCGAGATCCGTCATCAGCCGTGCCGGACGGTCGTACCGCACACCGTCCAGCCGTACGGCGGTGACATAGGCGGCGGTCGCGTACGGGTCCGGCGCGGGGCCGTGCAGCCGGCGCCCGTCGCGCAGCCGCAGGGTGACGCCGTCCGGCCCCGGCACGCGGCCCTCGATCCAGGGGAGCGGCTCATGGGTGAGCGCACGCCACAGGCGCGTCAGTACGGCCGCCCGGGCGTCGGGCAGTTCGGCCGCGTACCGCGCGGCGAGGTCCGGACGGACGACGGACAGCTCGTCGGCGACCTCGGCCTCGGCGGTGGGGGGACGGTGCACGGGCGGGCTCCTCGGGAACGGGTCGGGGGCAGGCTGGCCTGACCTCCGCGGTCACTGCGGGCGTGACGACCGCGATACTGATCGTCTCCGCCTGAATGAACCGTAGGGAACGAGTGGAACGCGTGGACCTCATCCCCCCACCCGGCGGCGCCGACGCCGCGGCACCCGACGACGTCGCCGATCTGGCCGACGCCCACGCGTCCGCGCCGCTGCTCAACTGTCTGTTGCGCGAGGTGGCGCGGCCCCTGCCGGGCCGGGAAGGGGTCTACCGGCTGCCCGGCGGTGACCGGTTGCTGCGGGTGCGCGGCGGCCGGCGGCCCACCGCGCCCGAGGTGTACACGCCCCACGGCTGGCACCGCCTCGACCACACCGAACTCGTCGGACTCGTCACCGAGGAACTGCGCCGCCACACCGGCCTGTCCAACCACGAACTGCCCGCCGAGATGACCGACAGCCGGGAAGCCGTAGCCGCCATCCTCGCCGCACGCGCGCATGCCACCCCCTCGGACGACCCCTACCTGCGCTCCGAGCAGTCCCTGGTCACCGGTCACCCCCACCACCCCGCCCCCAAGGCGCGCGGCGGCGGACCGGCCGCGGGCTGGCTCCCGTACGCCCCCGAGGCGTACGCCCGTTTCCCCCTCGTCCTGCTCGGGGTGCGCGAGGACACCGTCGTGGAGGAGGGCGACACGTCTGCGCTCGACACGCTCGGCGAACCCCCGCCCGGCTACCGGCTGCTGCCCGCCCACCCCTGGCAGCTCGACCTGACCGCCCGTGAACTCGCCCCCGCCTTCGCCGACGGCCGGCTGATCCGGCTGGGCCGCACCGCCGCCCCGGTCTGGCCCACGGCCGCGATCCGCACGGTGTACGCCCCGGAGCGTGATCTCTTCCTGAAGTTCAGCCTCGACGTGCGCATCACCAACGACGTACGGCGGCTGTGGCGGCACGACCTGCTGAAGCTGCGCCGCACCGACGCCGCCGCGAGCCGGGCGCTGGCGGGAGGGACGGCGGCCTGGCTGTCCGACCGGGGCTACCGCACCGCCGGCTTCGCCTTCGAGGAACTGGCCGTACTGGTCCGCGACGGGCTGCGCGGCCACGTCCTGCCCGGCGCGACCCCGTTCCTGGCCGCCGGGCTGGTCGAGGGCTTCACGGGCAGCCCGCTGGACGGCCCGACGGACCCCGAGCGCTGGTGGGAGGCGTATCTGCGCCAGGTGGTGCCCCCCGTCCTCGCGGCCTTCTCGGGCCACGGTGTCGTACTGGAGGCGCACTTGCAGAACTCGCTGGTGGCCTGTGACGCCGACGGGGCGCCGGTGCAGGCGCTGTTCCGGGACGCGGAGGGCGTCAAGCTGCTGCCGGACGTGGAGCGGGCCGCAGGGTGGGAGCGGCTGGTCTACTGCCTGGTCGTCAACCACCTGGCGGAGCTCGCCGGGGCACTCGCCGAACGGCACCCGGGGCTGGCCCCCTGGCCCGCCGTCCGCCGCGAGCTGTCCCGGCACGACGTGCCCGAGATCGCCGGCCTGCTCACCGCGCCGGCACTCCCCGCGAAGACCAACCTGCTGTTGCGCTGGACGGGAGCGGACGGCGCCGACGCCCGCTACCGGCCGTTGCCCAACCCGCTGGCCGAAGGATAGGCCCCGGTCACCTGTTCGCACACCTGGCTTACTCTGACCGGTGTGCCGCGCGGTGGGCGGCCAGGGGCGGGAAGGGCGGAGCATGCTGGAGCCGGTAGGTCTCACGGACATCGAGACCGACGCGTATCGCGCCCTCGTCCTCGCCGTCTCGGCGTCGGTGACGGACGTGTCCGCGGCGACGGGCACGGACGCCGAGGCCGCTCAGCGCCTCCTCGCGGCGCTGGAGGAGAAGGGCCTGGCCCGCGCGGTGGAGGGCGCACCGGGGCGGTTCGTCGCCAACCCGCCCGATGTGACCCTGCTGCCCCGGCTCGAACGCCGGGCCGGTGACCTGGACAAGGCCCGCGCCGTCATCTCCGAGCTCATGGAGGCCTATCGCCACCACGCCTGGGCCCGGGACGCGGGGGAGGTCGTCGAGATCATCACGGGCGCCGGGGCGCTGCGTCAGCGGCTCCAGCAGATCCAGTCCAGCGCCCGCCGTGAACTGCTCTGGTTCTGCAAGGCGCAGTACGTCGCGATGCCGTCGGGCACCAATCAGGCCGAGTTCGACGCCATGGCCGAGGGGGTCGCCTACCGGGTCCTGTACGAGCAGGCGTTCTTCGACGACGCCGGGGCCGTCGACAACGTCGTCAGGGCCGTGCGGGCGGGTGAGGTGGCGCGTGCCGTGCCCGCGCTGCCGCTGCGGATGGCCATCGCCGACCGGTGCCTGGCCATCTGTCCACTGGCGCCGGCCGGCCCGGCGGGCGACCCCCGTGACGTGACGGCGGCAGTCATCCGCGGCAGCAGTCTGCTGGGCGCCCTCGTGGCGCTGTTCGAGCGCTACTGGGAGATCGGCGTTCCCCTGCATGTGACGCCGGAGGGCCGGCTCGGCGGATCCGGCGCGCAGGCCGACCCCACCGCGCTCACCGCGGACGACCGGCACCTGCTCTCGCTGATGGTGGCCGGACTCACGGACCAGGCCATCGCCGGCCAGCTCGGCATCAGCCGCCGCACCGTCCAGCGGCGTATCCAGGGCCTGATGAGCCTCGCGGGTGTCGCCACCAGGATGCAGCTCGGCTGGCACGCCGCCCGCCGCAACTGGATCTGAGCCCCCGGGCGTGGACCCGCGCGTCGACGGCGGGTCCACGGACCAGGGGGCGTGCTCAGGCGCGGGCGGGCTGGGCGTACAGGCTCTTGCCGCCGCACACGTACAGCACCTGCCCGGTGACCGACCGGCTCGCGGGCGAGGCGAAGTACCGCGCGGCCCAGGCCACGTCGGACGCTTCGCCGAGGGTGCCCATGGGCTGGGCGAGCAGCAGCCGGTCCATCACCTCCTGGGGCTCGCGGCGCAGCAACGGCGTGTCGATCAGGCCCGGCGCGAGGCAGTTGACGGTGATGCCGTACTTCGCCAGCTCGATGGCGAGGGACCGGGTGGCGGAGACGACAGCGCCCTTGGAGGAGGCGTAGGCGAGCTGCCCGTACCAGCCGAGCCAGGCCCGGGACGCCACGTTGACGATGCGTCCGGTCCGCCGCGGGATCATGGAGGTGGCGGCGGCCTGGCTGCACAGGAAGACGCCGGTCTGGTTGACGGCGACGGTCTTGGCCCACTCCTCGTCGGTGATGTTGCGGACCCCGTGGTCGATGCTGATGCCCGCGTTGTTCACGAGGACGTCCACCGGGCCGAGCCGCTCCTCGACCTCGGCGAAGAGCCGGGTCACCGCCTCGCGGGAGGCGACGTCCACGGGCAGTCCGACGGCCTTGGCGCCCAGCTCACTCAGTTGCCGGGCGGCGAGCTCCGCCCGGTCGGCGTCGATGTCCGCGAGTGCCACGCTCGCTCCGGCGGTGGCGAACTCGCGGGCGATCTCCAGCCCGATGCCGCTGCCGGCACCGGTCACCACGGCGACCTGTCCGCCGAGATCCATGGGGTTTCCTTCGTTCTGGGTCATCGTGCTTCCGGTTTCAGACGGACAGGCTGGACAGCAGGCTCGCGCCGCCGCAGACGTACAGGACCTGGCCGGTGACGTAGCCGCTGCGGGCGTCCGCGAGGAAGGCGGCGGTCTCGGCGATGTCCTGCGCGGTCACCGGATGCGGGGTGAGTGCCTCGGGTTCGTACAGGTGGGTGTTCTCGGGGCGGCCGGAGTCACGCAGCGGGCTGCCCTCGGGCGGGAGCGCGGCGACCACGTTCACCGTGACCCCGCGGCGGCCCAGGCGCAGGGCCAGGCTGCGGGCCGTGGCGACCAGCGCCCCGCTCTCGGCGGCCAGGTCGGGGCGGCTCGGCCAGCCCAGCCCGTCCCGGCTCGCGACGACGACGACACGGCAGCCGCCGTCCTGCCGCGGACGAAGACGCGGGCCCAACCGGTCGAGGGCGGTGTAGAGCTGGTCCGCCGGGCGGCCGGAGAGCTCGTCGTCGAGCAGGCCCGGCTCGTGGACGACGACGTCGAGAGGACCGGCCGGTCCGGCCGGGGCTTCCACGGCCGTCTCGACGTCGTGGCCGGCGGACCTGAGCCGGGCGGCGATCGCGCGCGCCGTGGCGGTGCCGGCCGGGTCCAGGACCAGGGCGCGGCGGGGGGAGGTGGTGTCGGACATGGACAGAGGGCCTTTCGGTCGGCTCAGTCGGAGGTGAGGATGTGGACGGAGCACGCCCCGTTGTCGACGCCGAAGATGCCGCCGCCGGTGACATGCGTGAGAGCCACGGAGGCGTTCGGCACCTGGAGATCGCCGGCCTGGCCGGTGAGCTGCCAGTACGCCTCGCAGATCTGGGTGGCTCCGGTGGCCCCGACCGGGTGGCCGCGGGACATCAGCCCACCGCTGGGGCTGACGGCGACGCGCCCGTCGCGGTCGAACTCGCCGTTCCTGACGGCATGGTGGGCCTTGCCGCGCTCCGCGATGCCGAGGGCCTCGGAGTGCAGGAGCTCGGCGATGCTGAACGCGTCGTGCAGCTCGACCAGGTCGAGGTCGCCCGGCATGAGCCCGGCCATGTCGTAGGCGGCCCGGGCCGCGCGCTCGGTGATGTCGGGCCAGGTCATGTCCCGGTACGCGGTGTGGAAGGTGCCGGACCGCACGACACTGGCGCGCATGCGCACGCTCGGCGTCCCCAGCTCGCGGGCCACCTCCTCGGTGCACAGCAGCACCGCGGCGGCGCCGTCGCTGTTGGGGCAGCAGTGCAGCAGCCGCAGCGGATCAGCGACCGGGCGGGAGGCGGCGACGTCCGCCTCGGAGACCTCGCGCCGGAAGTGGGCGCGGGGATTGAGCGCGCCGTTGCGGCGGTTCTTGACGGACACCGCCGTCAGGTCGTCCACCGAGGCGCCGAAGTCGTGCAGGTACCGCTGGGCGCGCATGGCGTACGCGGCGGGCATCACCATGCCCTGCTCGATCTCGATGTCGTTGGTCGTCAGCGGGAGCGTGCCGCCGCCGAACCCGGAGAGGTTCTCCGCACCGAAGGCGATCACGACGTCGGCCGACCCGGAGGCCACGGCCTGCCAGCCCAGGTGCACAGCGGAGGCACCGCTCGCGCAGGCGTTCTCGACGGTGAAGACGGGCTGCCCGGAGACGCCGACGCGCTGCAGGACGCGCTGGGTGAGCAGCGAGCCGCCGTACGTCGAACCGCCGAAGCCGGCGTGGACCGCGTCGGGGGTGATCCCGGTCCGGTCGAGCAGTTCCCGGACCGCGCGGTGGCCGAGCTCGGCGGCGTTCAGCGTGGGGTGCTTGCCGAAGGGCTGGACGGCCGCCCCGGCGACGTGGACGGGCCTCATCGGGTACCTCCTGTGGTGGCTTCCCCGCCGTCGACCGGGGTCACGGCGTACGAGGTGAGCACGGATTCGCCGGTGCCGGCGATGGGCGCGACGGTCAGCCGGACCGGGGTGCCGGGCGCCGGCGCCTCCTCGGCTCCCGGGCTGTGGGCGAGCAGACGCACGCCGCTGATGTCGACGTACGTCAGGACGTACGGGGCCTGGAAGCCGCGCGGCGCGATCCGGACGACGGAGGAGGCGTAGACGCGTCCCTCCGTCTCGCTGCGGATGTCGTGCACGGCGTCCGACGCGCAGGTGGAGCACGCCTCGCGGGGCGGGAACCAGCGGGCGGCGCAGTTGTCGCAGACCGTGATGGTCAGCGTGGTGCGGTCCCCGTCCTGATGGGTCCACTCGGCTCCGACCTGACGGTCGGCCGAGGGTGGCGACTGCGTTGAGGGCATGGGTTCGAAGTCCTTCCGGGAGGATTGGGATCAGCGGCCGTGGAACTCGGGCGGGCGCCGCTCGGCGAAGGCGGTACGGCCCTCCACGCGGTCGTCGGTGTCCCGCAGCACGCCCCACAGCAGCTGCTCGACGGCGATCGACTGCGTCAACGGCAGGTCCTGCGTGCGGTCGGCGAGGGCCTTGAGGCTCTTGATGGCCAGGGGGCCGTTGGCGGCGATGCGGTCGGCGATGTCCAGGGCGGTGGGCAGCAGGTCCCCGGTGGGGACGACGTCGCTGACGAGGCCGATGCGGTGGGCCTCCTGGGCGTCGATGCGGTCGCCGGTGAGGATCATCTTCATGGCGACGGCCCGGGGGATCGCGCGCAGCAGCCGGGTCACGCCGCCCACGGCGGGGACGCTGGCCACGCGCGCCTCCGGCAGGCCGAAGGTGGCGTTCTCACCGGCGATCCGGACGTCGCATTCGAGGGCGATCTCGGCGCCGCCGCCCAGGGCGTGCCCGTTGACGGCGGCGATCAGCGGTTTGCCGATGTTCAGCTCGCTGAGCGTGAGGGCGCGGACGTACAGGCCCTCCTCGACGCTCTGCTCGTACGGTGCGAAGTAGGCGCCGGCGAACGAGGTCCGCGGCGGGAGCGTCTTCTTCAGATCGGCGCCGGCGCAGAAGGCGCGGTCCCCCGCGCCGGTGATGACGCCGACGGCGAGCTTGGGGTCGTCGCGGAAGTCGCGCAGCACCTCGTTGAGGGCGCGCATCGCGTCCACGTCCAGCGCGTTGAGCGCCTCGGGGCGGTTGATGCGCACGATCAGTGTCCGGTCCGTGCGCTCGGTCTCGATGGCCATGGTCAGCCCACCACTCCTTCTTCCGCGAGGTGTTCGTACGTGTCCGGGTCCAGGCCCAGCAGGCCCACGCAGACCGCGCGGGTGTCGGCGCCGAGCAGGGGCGCCGGGCCGCGCAGCGCGCCGGGGGTGGCGGACAGCCGGTAGGGGATGTTGTCGTAGACGCTGGGGCCCATTTCGGGGTGGTCGAGGACGACCCAGTGGCCCCGGGCGTTCAACTGGGGGTCGGCGAGAACCTGTCCGGCGTCGCTCACCACGGCCGCCGGCACGCCTGCCGCGGTGAGCGCCTCGGCCAGCTCGTCGGCCGGCCGGGCGGCGGTGGCCGACGCCACGGCCGCGTCCAGCTCCTGCCGGGCGGCGCGGCGCCCCTCGGCGGTCGCGAAGCCGGGCCGGGAGGCCCACTCGGGGTGCCCGAGGGTCTCGGTGAGCGCCGTCCACTGGTCGTCGGTGGTGACGCTCACGGCGCACCAGCGGTCCTCGCCGGCGCACGGATAGACGCCGTGCGGTGCCGCGACCGTGTCCTCGTTGCCGGACCTGCCGGTGGGCAGCCCGGCGGCCGCCGCGAGCAGCGCGGGACCGACGACGTTGACGGTGGACTCCAGCTGGGCGAGCTCGATGTACTGGCCCTCGCCGGTCCTGCGCCGCCGGCGCAGTGCGGCGAGCACCGCGACCGCGGCGTGCAGCGGGTTGGGCACGTGGTCGGGGTAGTTGGTGCCCGTGCCCACCGGGGGCCGTCCGATGTGGCCGGTCAGCCCCAGCAGCCCGCCGGCGGCGGCGATGGTCAGGCCGTAGCCCCGGAAGTCGCGGTGCGGTCCGGCGTTGCCCTGCATCGGCATGTCCAGGTAGACGACGTCCGGCCGTACCTCGAGGACGTCCTGGTAGCCGAGGCCGAGCCGGTCCATCGTGCCGGGCGTGAAGTTGTTCGCCACGACGTCGCTGCGCGCGATGAGTTCGAGGGCCAGGTCCCTGCCGCGCGGGTCCTTGAGGTCCAGGCAGACGGACCGCTTGCTGGTGTTGCGGTTGGCGAAGTAGCCGCTGCGGTCGGTGCCGGGGGAGCCGTCACGGAAGGGGGCCATGCTGCGGATCGGGTCGGTGCGCGTCCGGGACTCGATCTTGATGACGTCGGCGCCGTGGTCGGCGAGCGGTTTGGTCAGGAACGGGCCCGCGCCGACCCAGGTGAAGTCGGCGACGCGTATCCCGTCGAGCGGGAGCCGGGAGGGCATGGTGCTGTTACTCCTTGGGGCCTGCGGGCGTGGGGGTGGGGGCGACGGCCGGTCCGTTTCCGGGGAGGGCGTCCAGCACCGCGCGGGTGTGGGCGCCGGGCGCCGCGGGAACGTCGCCCGGGGCGACGACCAGGCCGTCGAAGCGGTACGGCGATCCGGGGAACGGGAGCGTGGCGCCGCCGACGGTGATCTGCCGGAAGAAGCCCCGCTCGGTCAGCTGAGGGCTGGTCAGCAGGTCCTCCGGTGTGGAGACGGGCGCGATGCTGATGCCGCGCCGCTGCCCGTCCTCGTAGAGCTGCCGCTTGGTGCGCGGGGCGGCGAACCGCTCGAAGAGCGTCCGGAACCTGTGCACACCGCTCGCGCTGCGGCGCCAGGCCCGCTCCTGCCAGCGGGGCGCACGCAGTTGCGCCGCCTCCTGCAGGCCGTCGGCCTGCAGCCACTCGGTGATCGCGTCCCACGCGAGCGGCAGCCCGCCGAGACCTCCCACCAGGTAGATCCAGCCGTCGGCGCAGGCGAAGAGGCCCGTGCCGGCCTCGGCGGGCCCGGCGCCGACCCGCGCCCTGACGAGGCCTTCGAGGTCGACGTACTGGACGGCGTTCTCCAGCGAGTGGGCCACCGCCTCCTGGGCGGACACGTCCACGATCTGGCCGTGGCCGCCGTCCTCGAGGGCGAGGAGGGCGATCAGCGCGGCGGTCGCCGCGTGCACACCGGCGATGACCGAGGTCTGCTCCCCCCAGGCCCGTACGGGCGGCAGGTCCGGGTCCCCGGCCAGCGCGAGCAGCCCGCCCGCCGCGAGCAGGGTCAGGTCGGAGGCCGGGCGGTCGGCCCAGGGCCCGGTGAGCCCGAACGGGCTGACGGACACATGGATCAGCCCGGGGTGCCGGCGGGTGACGTCGTCGGGGTGCAGCCGCCGCCCGCGCAGCCGTGCCGGACCCTCACTCGTGACCAGGACCTGGGCGGTGGCCAGCAGCCTCTCCAGCTGCTCGGCCTGGCCGGGGTCTTCCAGGTCCAGGACGACGCTGCGCTTGCCCGCCTCGGTGAAGGCGAAGGGAAGACTGGTGCCGTCCCCGGTCAGCGGGGGCACGGTGCGCTCCGGCACGCCGCCCGGGGGCTCGACGCGCACGACGTCGGCGCCGAGGTCGGCGAACAGGCGGCCGGTGTACGTGCCGAGGCGGGTGCTCAGGTCGACGACGCGCAGACCGTCGAGCGGGCGTACGGGGTGGGCCGTGGCCGGGGTGACCGGGCCGGGGCCGTGGTGTGCGGTCATGTTCACCAATCCGCCAGAACGGTCAGGCCGGCCCAGCTCACCAGGGGCGCGACCAGGACGAGGCCGAAGCCCCACTTCATGAGCTGCCGGTAGACGACGGCCTGTTTCTCCTGCGGCGCGTTGGCGACGACGATCGCGCCGTTGGTGGAGAAGGGGCTGGAGTCGACCACGGACGACGAGATGGACAGGGCGGCGATCAGCCCGACCGCGCCCACCTGGCCGGTGGCCAGGAGCGGGACGGCGAGGGGGATCAGGGCGCCCAGGATGCCGGTGGTGGAGGCGAACGCCGATACGACGGCCGCGATGTAGCAGATCAGCAGCGCGGCCAGGAGCGGTGCGTCCAGCTGCGAGATGGCGTCACCGAGGTAGTCGACCGTGCCGACCGTCTGCATCAGGCCGCTGTAGGTGACGATGCCGCAGACCAGCAGCACGATGCCCCAGCTGATCTGGCCGACGGCGTCCTTTGCGGGCGCGGGCGAGAGCAGCGTGAGCACAACGGCCGCTGTCAGGGCCATCAGCCCGACATCGAGGTCGAACACGAGGGCGCCGGCCACCATCGCGGCCATGCTCACGAGCGTGATGACGCGGTCCCGGTCCAGGCGGAGGGCCTCGGTCCGCGGCAGGGCCCCCGCCGGGGCCTTGACCCCGCGAGGCTCCGTCACGACGCCGGTTCCGCCGGGTCGTCCGCCGGGCTCCGGTGACTCGGGGGCGCCGCCGGGTGCGGTGTCGAGGACAGGGGTGGCGCGTCCGGCGCGCAGGAGCTTGCGGCCGCCGAAGGCGCAGAAGACGCCTAGGCCCAGGAGCACGTTGAAGACGAGGTTGCTCAGGAAGAGGCCCGTGGCGTCGCCCGGGATGCCGCTGCGCTCGACGACTCCGTTGGTGACCACGCCCAGGACGCCGATGGGCGAGAAGTTCCCCGCCGCGGAGCCGTGGACCACCATGAGGCCCATGAGGAGCGGGTTGATCCCGTAGCGGGCCGCGAAGACCATGCCGACCGGGGCGATGATCGCGACGGCGGCGGGGCTGACCGCGCCGAGCGCCACGAGCACACCGCTGATCAAGAACATGACCCAGGGAATGGCCGCCACCCTGCCGCCCACCGCGCGGACGGCTGCCTGGACCAGCCATTCGACGGTGCCGTTGTTCTTGGCGATGGCGAACAGGTACGTGACGCCGACGAGGATGACGAACAACTCCGCCGGGAAACCGGCGAGCACCTCGGACGTGTCCATCCCGAGCACCCCGACGCCTACCGCGAATGCCGCGACGAAGGCCAGGGCGCCGAGATTCACCGCACGGATCGTGCCGATCACGAAGATCGCCAGCAGCGCTGCGATGGAAACAAGCTGTGCGGACAAAGGGGGATCTCCTTGATTTCACGGATCCGGCCGCCGGACCGACCCGGCCGTGCGGCTTCCCGCATGCTTCGAGATTCCGAAATTAACTTCGTATTTACGTAGTGAGGGATGCTAGGTCGGTAGGGGAGTGCCGTCAAGGGATGCCCGAAGCGCGGATCACGGAGGTGGCGGGGGCCTTCCGACTTCGTGAATCCGAATAGTGTTTCGGAGGAGGATGGACGACGCTGACTGCCTCGGCATCGACAGAGGGGACACGCCATGAACCCGGCCCGTATCGACCGGGCGCTGGTGATCCTGGGGTACCTGGCCCAGCACCAGGAGGGCTGCACGCTCAAGCGCCTGTGCGACGACCTCGCGCTGCCCATGAGCAGCGCGCACGACCTGCTTCAGGTGCTGGTCGGACTCGACGCGGTCAAACTGCTGGGCCAGCGCACGTACGCCCTCGGTCCCCGCTCCGTGGTCCTCGCCCTGTCGATCGTGGACAGCGTCGACATCCGGCACGTCAGCCGGCCCTATCTGGTCGAGCTGTGCGAGGAGATCAACGAGAACACCTACCTCGCCGTGCGCAGCGGCGGCAGTGTCGTCTACGCGGACCGCCAGGAGGCGGGGCAGACCCTGTCCGTCGTCATGAAGCTCGGCGGGCCGCGTCCGCTGCACGGTTCGGCCGTCGGCAAGCTCATGGCCGCCTGCAACGCGGATCTCGAACAGCGGGTGCTGCACGCACCCGATCTGGAGAAGTACACGCCGTACACGCTCGTGAACCGTGACCGTCTGCGGCACGAGTTCGAGGGCATCCGCACGTCCGGCTACAGCGTCAGCGACGGTGAGAGCGTCGAGGGGATCCTGGGGGTCGCGACCCCGGTCGTCGACGCCTCCGGCGCCGTGAACGCCGCGGTGCACGTGTCCGCGCCCCGAGGGCGGCTGTCCCCGGACCGCCTGCCGTTCGTCGTCGCCGCGATGTCGCGGACCGGGGCGCAGATCTCCCGGCAGCTCGGGGCCGCGCAGGACGCCGTCAGGCCCAGGTCCCTCGACGAGATCCGCGCCTTCGAGGCCGGGCGGCGCGGCGCGCGGCAGTGAAAGGGGCGGTGTCCACCGCGGACTCCCCATGGTCGCGTGTGGACACCGCCCAACGGCCGCCCGCGCCGCTCAGCGGGTACGGCCCCTGCACGCCCATCGCCCACTCGATGCGGTGCAGGTGTCCGGTGTGGCGGGCCTGTTGTCAGGCCCGCGTCTCAGTCCCTCGCCGACAGCGCGGCTTCCCGTACGCGGCGGTGCCTGCCGCTGCCAGGCTGCCCCAGGAGGGTGGGGTGCTCGTGTGCGCGTCGGCCGCGGTGGCGGCCGGCGCCGGTGGCGCCGCCCGTCGGGAGCAGCTGCTGCATGGCCGTGAAAAGGGTGGTCCTGGGCATGGGAACTCCGGAAAAGCTGTGGTCGAAGCGGTGAGCGCCGGAGCGTCGTGTGGTCGGCTCCGCGTCATCGCGCTTGCATTGAACTTAACAGATGATTGATGGAGTTCAATGATTTTCGGAGTGTGACGGTTGTAACGTCCCGGATCGCTTTCGTCATCCACCGCGAACAGTGCCCGTGCTCCGACCGCGTTCGCCGACGCCTCACGCGGTGCGGGCCACGGGGCGCCGCAGCGTTCCCTGCCGATCACCATCGACCAGCTCCCGCACTGACGGACCCCGCACCGTCACGCCGCCCGCGATCCGCCGACCGGCCGGATCGCGGGCGGTGGCGTGAGTGGCCGCGGTCGCCAGGTGCCGCCGGGCACTCGGCCCCACCAGCCCGCTTCCCTAGGATGAACCCATGGCTTCCACCACGCGACGACGCTCCAGCGCGGCCGACCGGAGGTCCGCCCTGGAGAAGCGGATCCTGTCCGCGATCGACGCACTGCTGCGCGACGGTGTCACCTACACCGAACTCAGCGTCGAGCAGATCGCGCACGCCGCCGGGATCTCCCGCTCCACGTTCTACCTGTACTTCCGCGACAAGGTGGACCTGCTGCTCCGGCTCGGCGGCTCGCTCAAGACGGAGAGCCACGCCATCGCCACGTCCTGGTGGCCCTGCGCTCCGGGCGGCGGACTGGACGGCCTGGCCCGCACCTACGAGCTGATCCTGCGCCACTATCGCGAGCACGCCGGACTGCTGTCGGCGATCAACGAAGTGGCCGCCTACGACCCGGTCGTGCGGGAGGCCTGGACGGCCGACCAGGGCCGCTTCGCCGCCCACGTCGTGACCGTGCTCAAGGAGGAGCAGCAGGCCGGCCGGACACCTGCGGACATCGACCCCGAACTCACCGCCCGGGTCATCGTCCAGGGCGGCGGCCAGGTCATCGCCCAGCAGGTGGCCGACAGCGATGGCGGCGACGACTCGGCCGTGGCCCGCGAACTGGCGAACGGTTACTGGTACGGCGTCTACCGCCGCGCCCCGCGGGCGGCCGTCGACTGAGGCGCCGGGCGTCACTCGAAGCCCACTGGACGATGGTGTTCAGTGGTCGCCGGTGCCGAGGGCGGCGTGCATCCGGTGCGCCCCGGTGACGGCGGCGCAGCCCGATCCGGGGCTGCGCTTGTCGCGGGCGGTCACGTCGGGCCCCCTATGCAGCGGCACCTGGCGCGTCGCAGCAGATTGCCGCCGAGGGTGGCCATGTCGCGCGGCGCGTCGAGGCTCCGAGGAGTGATCCCGGGGTGTCCGGTCAACTGCCCGTGACATGCAGGACGGTGACGCACGCCGCCACGACCGCGGAGACGAAGGCCGGCGCGGCTGCGGCGAAGCCGTCCTTGACACGCAGATGGGACGCCACCCCGCCGAGCAGCAGCACGGCGAGGCCCCCGGCGGTCGCCACGCCCGCCCAGGTGGCGAAGAGGCCCACCACCAGTCCGATGGCCGCGGCGACCTCGGCCAGTCCGACGAGGCGGAGCAGTCCGGTCGGCACCCGTAGGTGCGTGGCCATGCCCTGCGTCCGCGGGCCGCCCGAGAGCTTGGGCGCGCCGGCGAAGGTCATGAAGGCCGCGAGTGCACAGGACAGCAGTGCTGTTGCGAGGGGCATCGGATTCTCCAGTCGTGCGTGCTCGCGCGGTGCTGATGCTCACGCGATATGTTGATGCCCTCAAATGATAGATGAGTGTCAATGATTTAATCGCCGTGATGATTATCTCCTTGGTAATGTGAGGGCATGAGCGTGAACGAGTCCGTGGCTGACGTGGCCGGGAGCGATCCTCTGAACCGGCTCGGATTCCTGCTGGCCCGCAACGGCGCCATCGCGAACAGTCGCGTTCACCGCGCCTTCGAGTCCTGCGGCCTGGCGGCCCGGCCGGGCGCGGCGCTGATGCTGGTGGGCAGGACCGGATTCATGAGCCAGCAGGCTCTGTCGACGGCCCTCGAGGTGGACCCCAGCATCATGGTCGGCATTCTGAACGAGCTGGAGTCGGCCCACCTCGTGGAGCGCCGTCGCGACCCCTCCGACCGCCGGCGCCACATCGTGGCCATCACGGAGGAGGGGCGGGGTCTGCTGGTCAAGGCTCAGGGCGCCGTCGCCGAGGTCGAGCGCGGGCTCTTCGCCGACCTCTCCGCCGAGGAGCTCGCGACGCTTCGGGAGCTGCTGGCCCGTGTCCGCAGCACTCCTGGCGATCCGGCCTGCACCGAAGGGTGATCTGCGCTCCGCGCGCCCGCGTGACCCGGGCCTGCCGAAAGCCGCCCGTCAGGCTCTGACCCCTGCTGCCTGCGGGGGGTTTACTCGGCGCAGGCGGGGTCGTCCGGGGGTGTCTCGATCCGGCGGAGCAGGCCGCGCAGCGTGGCGATCTCCTCGGGTGAGAGATGGCGGAACAGTTCCCGCTCCACATCCGTCACGGCTTGGTGGGTCTTGGCCAGCAGGCAGTCGCCCTCGCCGGTGATGGCCACGTTGTGACGCCGCCGGTCGGACCGGTCGCGCCGGCGCTCCACCAGGCCCGCGGCCTCCAGGTCGTTGAGGATTCCGACCATGACGCTCGCGTCGACGTCGAGCGCCGCGGCGAGCGCCTGCTGCCCCATGGAACGGGACTTGCCCAGCAGGATCAGCGTCGTGCCCTGCCGGGGGGTCAGCCGGAAGTCCTGCAGTGCGTGGCGGATCCGGTTGTCCGCCACGGCGCCGTGCCGGGCCAGGAGGAATCCGAGCCGTTCCAGGAGATCGCTCTCCGCGTCATCGATCGGGCGCTCGTCCACAGTCACCTCCTGATGCTATCAAGCTCGAAACCATCGAGCGATCTATATCGTTGAGCAGCCGCCATCAATGTCGCGTTCGCCACCGCGATGGACATCACGTTGGACACCTTGTCCGACGCGACTTACGCTCCCTCTCGCCGGGTCGTCGAAGCGCCTGGTGCGATCGACCGACCACAGAAACGGACATCCAGTGACTACAGATGGGGTCCCCCGCCCGACGCTGCTCCTCGTGCACGGGGCATGGCACGGCTCCTGGTGCTGGAGCCCGCTGACGGCGGTGCTGAACGCCCGAGGCCGGCGAACCCGCACGGTCGACCTGCCCAGCGCGGGGCGGGAGGCCGGCGTCCAGGACGACGCGCGGGTGGTTCTGGACGCGCTGCGGCGCATCGACGGCCCGGCCGTGGTCGTCGCCCATTCCTACGGCGGCATCCCCGCCACCCAGGCCGCGGCGCAGGCCGCAAATGTCGAACGGATCGTCTATCTGGCGGCCTACCAGCTCGACGCCGGTGAGAGTCTCCTCGGCTTCCACGGTGCCCCCGTACCGCCCGCGCCGCGCGGCTTCCAGCCCGTACCGGACAACCCCGCCGCCATGTTCTACGGGGACGTACCCGAGGCCGAGGCGGCGGAGGCCGTCGCGCGGCTCGTGCCGCAGAGCACCAGGTCCTTCAGCGACAGTCTCACCCAGGCGGCATGGCACACCGTGCCCTCGACCTACGTCGTCTGCGAGTACGACCAGGCACTGCCGCCCGGGCACCAGGAAGCGTTGGCCGCCAGGTCCGAAGCGGTCCACCGGATCGGGAGCGGTCACTCGCCGTTCCTGTCGATGCCCGCCCAACTGGGCGCCCTGCTCACGGAGATCGCGGATGCCTGACAACGCGAGGGCCGACGACACGGTGAACGACGACGCAGTGAACGACGACGCAGTGAACGACGACGCGATGCGTGACAACGAACTGAGTGACAACGCAATGAGTGACGACACGATGAGTGTCCGCGAGGAGTACGCGATGAGCGACGCAGGACGTGAGGGTGCGGCGAGCGTGCCGTCCATCGAGACCGCGCGAGAGGAACTCGTGGCAAGGGCCGCCGCGTTGCGGCCGTTGCTGCGGGGGTGCGCGGCCCGCGGGGACGCGGACCGGATGGTGCCGCAGGAGGTCGTCGACGCGCTGGCGGAGGCGGGCGTCTTCCGGCTGCTGACGCCTCGGCGGTTCGGCGGCTACGAGACGGACCTGCGGACGCTCACGGAGGTGTCGGAGGCGCTGGGGGAGGGGGACGGCTCGGCGGCCTGGGTCGGGATGATCATCTCGGTGACGAACTGGCTGACCTGCCTGTTCCCGGACCAGGCGCAGGAGGACGTGTTCGGCGCCGACCCCGACGCGCGGGTGACCGGAGTGGCGGCGCCGACGGGTGTCGGGGAGCGGGTGCCCGGCGGCTGGCGGGTGACGGGCCGCTGGTCGTACAACTCGGGTGCCCCGTACGCGACCTGGGCGGCCGTCGGCGCGCTGCTGAGGGACGCGGACGGCTCGGTCCGGGACCAGGCGCTGGTGCTGGTCCCGGCCTCGGAGCTCGTGGTCGAGGACACCTGGCGCATGGCGGGCATGCGGGGCACCGCCAGCAACACCCTGGTCGGGCAGAACGTGTTCGTTCCCGAGCACCGGGTGCTGTCGGTGCCGGCGGCGGCGGAAGGGGTCTATCCCCGCTCCGGCCGGGACGAGGCGCTGTACGGCGCGGCGTTCGGGCCGATGCTGCTGCTGAGCCTGGTCGGGCCGCTGCTCGGGCTGGGCAAGGCGGCGCTGGACACCGTCGTGGAGGCCGCGGGCTCGAAGCCGCTCGCGTTCACCGTGCACGGCCGGCAGGCCGACTCGGTCGGCGTCCAGACCCAGATCGCGCAGGCAGCGCTGCGGTGGGAGACCGCCCGGCTGCTCGCCTACCAGGCCGTCGACGAGGTCGACCGCGGCGTGCTCGGACCGCTGGACTACGCCACGCGCGCGCACATCCGGGCCCGCGCCGGCTACGCGGCCCAGCAGGTGGTCGAGGCGATCAGCACGCTGCTCGACGCGCACGGCTCGTCGGCGTTCGCCGATGACGGTCTGCTCCAGCGCATCTGGAGGGACGCCAACACCGCGGCCCGCCATGCCGGGCTCGTCCCCGCAGTCGGCCTGGAGGTCTACGGCAAGAGCCTCCTCGGCGTCCAGGACCGCGTCAGCCTCATGGTCTGAGACCGGGGCGGGGACCGGACGTGCCTGGGCCTGGGCCTGGGGCGTGGGTGCGGGTCCGCGCGCCCGCACCCCGTGACCGGGGGCACGGAGCTTGTGCGCGCACGCGGGCCCTGGAGGAGACTGGACGGATGCAGGGCTCTGTGGCGAGTGAGGGCTGATCGTTATGTCTGCGTCGCACACCACCGGTCGCCCGGTTCACGGCCCCGTGGCCCGGGAGCGGATTCACGTCATGGTCGACCAGCAGGGTCTGCTGGCGAGATGGAGCCCCGCCGCCCAGAAGCTGCTCGGCTACCCGGAGGAGGACGTGCGGGGCCGTCCCGCCCTGGACCTGCTGGCGGGCATGGCCGCCCACGGACTCCCGGCCGCCGCCTGCGAGGACTTCACCGTCGCGCTGCGGCACCGCGACGGCGGGGTGGTGAGGTGCCGGCTGGCCGTCCGGCCCCAGCGCACGGACACGGGCACGGGGTGGGACGTGCTGCTGGTTCCCGCGGAGCCGGACGGCACCGCCGAGCTGGACGGGACGACGCAGTGGAACGAAACCGCACAGCTGGACGGTGTGGGGGAGCCGGGCGGGACCGCACAGCCGGGCGGGACCCCGGAACTGGAGCGGGCGCTTCTGGAGATGCTCTTCACGCGCTCCCCCACGGGACTGTTCCTCCTCGACCCCCAGCTGCGCATGCTGCGGTTCAACGCGGCGGCCGAGGGTATGCAGGGCACCTCCGTCGAGGAGGCACTGGGCAGGCGCCCGACGGAGGTCTGGTCCGGCTTCGGCGTGCAGTCGGTGGAGCGGGTCATGGAGCAGGTGCTCGCCACCGGAGAGCCGGCGGTCGGCGTCGAGAAGCGGGTGTACCCCCCGGGCGATCCCGAGCACGAGCACGTCTACTCCGCCTCCGTCTTCCGGATGGAGGACGCTGACGGCAGGGTCCTCGGCATCGCGGACGCCACCGTCGACGTCACCGACCGCCACCTGGCCGTTCAGCGGCTGACCGTGCTCGCCCAGGCCAGCACCCGGATCGGCGCCACGCTCGACGCGCTGGACACGGCCCGGGGCCTGGCGGAGGTGTCGGTGCCGATCGCGGCCGACAGCGTCGCCGTGGAAGTGCTGGAAGGGGTCCTCGCGGGGGAGGGCCTGGAAGCCGGGCCCGTACGCCCCGGCACCGTCCTGCGCCGGGCGGCTGCCCGCTCCCGCGACGACGAGCCCACCGGGACGGCCGGCGCCCCCGAGGACCCGCTTTCACCGGTGGCCCCCGGCGAGGCTCTCGCAGACCTCGAGCCACGCCTGGTCGATCCGTTCTCCGCGCTGGGACGGAAGGTACTGCGGGGCATGAGGACGCCCTCGGGGACCGGGGAGGAGGTCCACTCGCTGATCGTCGCGCCGCTGGTAGCGCAGGACCGGGTGCTCGGGCTCGCGACCTTCTGCCGCTGGGGAGAACGCAGGCATTTCGGGCCGGACGATCTGGCCCTCGTCGCCCAACTCGCCCGGCGCACGGCCGAGAGTCTCGACAACGCCCGCCGGCATCTGAGTGAGCACAACTCCCTGGTCGCCCTGCAGCACGCCCTGCGCCCGTGCGGACTTCCGCATCAGCAGGCACTGGACGTGGCGCACGCCTACGTGTCCGCGGGCTCCGGCGGCGACTGGGTCGACGTCGTGCCGCTCTCCGGGGCCAGGGTGGCCCTCGTGGCCGGCCGGGTGCCGGGTCGCGGCATCCAGTCCGCCGCCGCGGCGGGACGGCTGCGGGCCGCCCTGCACACGCTGTCGGACCTGGACCTGGAACCGGACGAACTGCTCGCCCGGCTCGACGACATGGTGCGCGGGACCGGCGGGGCGAACGGCTCCGTGAGTGACGACCGGCCGGTGCCGGCACCGGCCGGAGGGACGCCCGGCCACGGGCGGGAGTGCGGGGCCACCTGCCTCTATCTCATCTACGACCCCTTGTCCCGGCATTGCTCGGTCTCCAACGCGGGTCACCCCTGGCCCGTCGTGATGCTTCCGGACGGCACGGTGAGAAGGGTGGAGCGTCCGGTCGGCGACACGTTGTGCTGCCCGGGCGCGCCGTTCGGCAAGGAGGACTTCGAGGTCCCCGAGAACTCCACGCTCGTCCTCTACACCCCTGGGCTTCTCCAGGCGTTCCCGCGGGAAGAGCCGGAAGAGCCGGAGCAGGCCCTGGCCCCTCCGGGCGAGGACCGCCTGACCGCCCTGCTCGCCCACCCGCCGGCCCCCGTGCAGTCGACGTGCGCCATGCTGACCGACACGCTGATTCCGCCCCGGCCCCGCGAGGACGCCGCGGTCCTGGTCGCCCGCACCCACGAACTGGACCCGGGCCATGTCGCCTCGTGGGACCTCCCGAGCGACCCGGCCACGGTCGCCAGGGCCCGCTCCCTCGTCACCCGGCAGCTCACCGCGTGGGACATGAGCGAGGCGTCCTTCGTCACCGAACTGATCGTCAGCGAACTGGTCACCAACGCGATCCGGTACGGCAAGCCGCCCGTGACGCTCCGGCTCATCCGCAGCCACGTCCTGACCT
The DNA here is from genome assembly GCF_040686175.1 of Streptomyces sp. NPDC086077. Classification (NCBI taxonomy): domain Bacteria; kingdom Bacillati; phylum Actinomycetota; class Actinomycetes; order Kitasatosporales; family Streptomycetaceae; genus Streptomyces; species Streptomyces sp. NPDC086077. Next base: position 28,413 of record NZ_JBFBJT010000002.1, read on the forward strand.
GCGAGGTGTCCGACGGCAGCAGCACCTCCCCGCGGCTGCGGCACGCCCGCACCACCGACGAGGGCGGTCGCGGGCTGCTGCTCGTCGCACGCTCCTCCGACCGCTGGGGGACCCGCTACACCGAGGAAGGAAAGATCGTCTGGGTCGAGCAGAGCACCGACTGAGCGGTTACTCCGGCAGGTGTTCCTTGGCCCACTCGCCGAGTTCCTGAAGTGCGGGTTCGAGCGCGGCTCCCGCCGGGGTCAGCCGGTAGGAGACGCGCAGCGGCGGCCCTTCGTCGACCTGGCGCACGACAAGCCCCGCCGCGCCCAGCTCGCTCAGCCGGTCGGAGAGCATGCGCTCACTGATGCCGGGAATCGCCCGGCACAGATCCGCGAAGTGCGCGGGCTGCCCCACCAGCACCGCCACGATCGGGCCCGTCCAGCGCTTTCCCAGCAGCTGGAAAACGCGGGTGATGCCCTCGTCCACCCGCTTGCACGCCCCTGCGTCGTGGCTCTGCACGTCCGTCATGCCCCACAGGGTACTACCCTCCTGTGCGGGGGTGAAAAAAAGTAAGCTCCCGTGTTATCAATAGCTACGTACTAGAAATCAGCCCCCTGGTGCATAGCCTCGGGCATCGCTTTCTCTGGAGACACGCATGGCCACCCTGCTGCACATCGACTCGTCGGTCTTCCCGGGCGAGGCGTCCTCGTCCCGCACGGTCGCGGACACCTTCCGCAAGACCTGGCTCGAGCAGCACCCCGACGGCACGGTCATCTACCGCGACCTCGCCGCGAACCCCGTCCCGCACATCACCGCCGACTCCCACACCGCCGGCTTCGCGGATCCCGACACCCACACCTCCGAGCAGGCCGCCGCCTTCGCGGAGCGGGTGAAGCTGATCGAGGAGGTGGAGCAGGCGGACGCCGTGCTGATCGGCGCGCCGATGTACAACTACGCGATCCCGTCCACGCTCAAGGCCTGGCTGGACAACGTGATCCTCTTCGGCCGCACCGTGGGCGAGACCCCTTCGGCCAAGGGCACCCCGGTCACCGTGGTCGCCAGCCGTGGCGGCTCCTACGCGCCGGGCACGCCGAAGGAGCCCTTCGAGTACGTGCAGAACTACCTGCGGGCGGTCCTGGGCGACACCCTTGCCCTGGAGGTGGACTTCATCGTCCCGGAGCTCACCATGGCCCCGCACAACCCGGCGATGACCCAGCTGATCCCGCTCTTCGAAGCCTCCCGCGACCGTGCCTTCCAGGAGGCGGCCTTCAAGGCCAAGCAGCTCGCCGAGCGCCTGGCCGCCTGACCGGCCCGCGACACAACCGCCGGACCGGCGTCCTGGCCTTTGGAGAGGGGTGCCGGTTCGGCGGATCTCGCTCCCGGTGCCGCTCCGAAGGCGCGCGGGTGGGCCGATGAGGCGATCCTGGAGGTGAGGCGCTCCCGGACACGAGGCGACCGGCGGCCCCGTCCGGACCCGGATCCGGCCCCGTCGCCGGAGCGCGTGCGTCCACGGCGACGACCCCTCGCGTCCGAACGAGCCGTCCTGGAGGCAGAGATGGAAGTGAGCCGACTCGGCATGGTCGTGCACGGCGGGCGCACGGAGGCCAAGGATGCCGCCTGCGTGGTCCGTGCGTGGTGCGAGGAGCACGGCGTCCGCTGCACGGACATCGACGTCTGGCACGACGGCGGGCGGCGCAGCGCCGGTGAGGAGGTCGCGGCCGCGGGCGATCCCGACCTGATCGTCACCCTGGGCGGCGACGGCACCTTCCTGCGCGGTGCCCGGCTGGCCGCGGAGAACGACGCCCTGGTCCTCGGGGTCGACGTGGGGCGGGTGGGTTTCCTCACCGAGGTGCCGGTCGCCGGTGTGCGTGCGGCGCTGGACTCGGTGCGTGAGGACCGGCTCCGGATCGACAGCCGTATGCTGCTCGCCCTGCGGGCCTCGCGCCGCCTGGAGGTGCCGACGGGCATGGAGGCATGGGTGCGGTTCGGCCGCGGGCCGCTGCTGCCGCCTCCCCAGGTGCGCCCGGACTGCACGGTCGATTCGGAGTGGGGCATCCCGCTGGACGTGACCGCGCTCAACGACGTCGTCCTGGAGAAGCTGGCCAGGGACCGGCAGGTGTCGGTCGGCGTCTACGTGTCCGGCCGGCTCCTCGCCTCCTACTCCGCCGACGCGCTTCTCGTGGCCACGCCGACCGGCTCGACCGCCTACAGCTTCGCCGCCGGCGGCCCCGTCGTCTCGCCGCGTGCCGAGGCCCTCGTCTTCACGCCGGTCGCCCCGCACATGGCGTTCAACCGCTCGGTCGTCACGGCCCCCGACGAGCCCGTGGGGCTACGGGTCCTCGAACGGTCGGGCCCGGCCGCGGTCAGCATCGACGGCCAGCTGCGGGGCGTGCTGGACCCCGGGGACTGGATCGGCGTGTACGCCGCCCCGCGCCGGCTGCGGGCCGTACGGCTGGAGCCGATGGACTTCTACGGACGGCTGCGGGAGCGCATGAACCTGACCGACGCCCCGGCCGCGGTCGCCGACGGCTCGCCCGCACCGCTGTGGTCGATGACGAGTCCGCCGCCCGGCGACCTCGACCACCTGGCGCTGCTGACACGCACGGGCGGCACCGCACCCCTGCTGTGACCGGTCGGGTGCCGCCGCCCGTCCCGGTGCGGGACAGGCGGACTCCCGCACGGAGACGTGCTGGTCTTCCCGGCGGCCGCTGCGGCCGCCTTCGTCACCGGCGTCAGGAGCGGCAGCGTCACCCGCCGTTGACCTTCGCGGCGATGCGGTCGCCGACCGTCTTGTCGATGTTCCTCCAGTACTGGAGCGCGCGGTCCGTCACCGGACGGGACACGCCCTGGAGCAGATGGCCGCTGACGTTCGAGACCAGCCGGTCCCGGGCGGCGTCGTCCAGGACCTGGCGGACCATGGTCCCGGCCTGACCCCAGTCGTCGTCCTCGGCGTGCAGCTTGGTCGCCTCACGGACCAGTTCGCCGGCGGTGTGCCAGCTCGCGGCGTCGCCGAAGCGGCCGAAGTCCGCGGCCGGGCCGCCGTACGAGTTCGGCGCGTACGGCATCGAGGCCCTGGACGGCTCGTACCGCATCGGGCCGTCCTTGGCGTAGGAGTTCACCGGGGCGTGCGGCCGGTTCGGCGGGAGCTGGGCGTAGTTCGGGCCGATCCGGTACCGGTGGGTGTCCGGGTACGAGAACAGGCGGCCCAGCAGCATCTTGTCCGGCGACGGGCCGACGCCGGGCACCAGGTTGGACGGCTCGAACGCGGCCTGCTCGATGTGGACGAAGTAGTCCTCGGGGTTGGTGTCGAGGACCATCCGGCCGACGTCGATGAGCGGGTAGTCGCCGTGCGGCCACACCTTGGTGAGGTCGAACGGGTTGAAGCGGTAGTCCGCGGCGTCCTCGAACGGCATGATCTGGACCTTCAGACTCCAGCTCGGCGCGTTCCCGGACTCGATCGCCTCGAACAGGTCGCGGCGGTGCTTGTCCGCGTCCGCCCCGGCCAGCTCGTCCGCCTCCTCCTGGCTGAGGAAGTCGATGCCCTGGTCGGTCTTGAAGTGATACTTCACCCAGAACCGTTCCCCGCCGCCGTTGATCCACATGTAGGTGTGCGACGAGTAGCCGTTCATGTGGCGGTAGGTCTTCGGGATGCCCCGGTCGCCCATCAGCCAGGTCACCTGGTGCGCGGATTCGGGGGACAGGGTCCAGAAGTCCCACTGCATGTCGTTGCTGCGCAGCCCGGTCACCGGATGGCGCTTCTGGGACCGGATGAAGTCCTGGAACTTGATCGTGTCGCGCACGAAGAAGACCGGCGTGTTGTTGCCGACCATGTCGTAGTTGCCCTGCTCGGTGTAGAACTTCAGGGCGAAGCCGCGCGGGTCGCGCCAGGTGTCCGGCGAACCCTGCTCGCCGGCGACGGTCGAGAACCGGGCCAGCATCGGCGTCCGTTTGCCGGGCTGGAACAGATCCGCCTTGGTGAACTGGCTGATGTCGTTGGTCACTTCGAAGAACCCGTACGCCCCGCTGCCCTTGGCGTGCACCACCCGCTCGGGCACCCGTTCCCGGTTGAACTGGGCCATCTTCTCGATCAGGTAGTGATCCTGGAGCAGGATGGGACCGTCGGCTCCCACGGTGAGCGAGTGTTCGTCACTCTCCACCGGGATGCCGGAGTTGTTGGTGGTGTACGGGGCCGTTCGGGGCTCCTGAGTCATGAGCGGTCCTCCGTCCTGAGGCGATACCAGGTCGATTCGCTCACCCCAGCCAGTGAACTCCGCTGCCATGACATCAGCAACTTCTGGACTGAATCCAGAACGAGCTCGGTTCCGGGATGGTCCCGGTCGCGTACCCCTGGCAGACCGGCCGACTCCTCCGCGCGCGGTCTCGCGCGGTCGCGGGAGTGCCCGGAGCCGGTCTCCGAAGCCGGTGACGGCGCCGGTGGGCCCCGCCATGTGACCTGACGGGGTCCTACGGAGGCGTGCGGGCGTTCAGAGCGCGGCAGGGAAGCGATCCCAGACGCGGTGGTGGGCGAGCAGCGGGGTCACCGCGGTCAGGACCGCCGCGCCGCTGTCGGCGATGACGACTCCTGGCGCGTCGGGCGAAGACACCGTGGGCCGCGCTGCCGCGGGCGTGGACCACGCGCTCGGGGATGCGCTCGTGGTCGAAGTGCATGATCTTCTCACGCAGGTGGTGGTCCTTAAGCAGGACCGGTCCGCGTGCGCCCGCCTTGAGCGAGTGGTCGGTGTCGTACAGGCGGGCACCCTGTGCCGTGGTCAGGTAGGGGCCGCTCTGCGCTGTGCGGGCGGGCTCCGCGCCGGTCGGCTGGCCGGTGGGACTGACGGTCTCCGGCGTTCCCTGGTCAGGCTTGGGCGGCAGCGGTCCCCGCGGCTCGACAGGCTCCTCGACCGGTACGGGTTCCGGAGAAGGGGCGCCGGGAATGCCCTCGGCGGGCCCGTCGCCGCCCAGAGCGTCGGCCAGCTTTTCGGCGGCGGCCTTCAGCGGGTTGGAGTGGGACATGGTTCCTCCATGCAAGCGAAGAGGACTACAGCCATGACCGCTGCCGTCAGCGGCCTGACAGGCGAATCGCCTGGATTTGCTCAAAGTGCGTAAAGCTCTCCGTATTCGGCCGCATTTGGCCATGGCCGCTCAGGTACCCCTTGGCGGTGATCGGAACCCCGGTCGGCACATGATCCCGGGAACACGCCGAGTGCTTGAGAGACACAGGACACGCCTCTCAGAGGGTGCGTCCCCTCGTGGCGCGGTCGGCCTCGCCGCCCGCGCCGAGCAGTCCGGTCGGCTCGAAGGGTTCCTCCGCCTCCAGACGGGGCAGACGCCTTCGGGACAGGCGCATGACCAGCGGAGGCAGCGCGGCACGTACCGGCTGCATCAGCCGGAGCCAGGGCGGCGCGTAGACGGCCGTGCGCCGACGCTCCACGCCGCTCACGATCCGCTCGGCGACCGCTTCCGCGCTGTACACACGCCGCGCGGGCGGCGGCATGTGGAGGCGCAGTTGCCGCAGTACGGCGTACCGGTCGGCGTCGCGCACCATGTCGGTGTCCATCCAGTTCAGGTAGGCGATGCCCACGCTGACGCCGTGGTGTGCCACCTCGGCCCTGAGGCTGTGGGAGAAGGCCTCGACGCCGGCCTTGGAGGCGCAGTAGGCGCTCATCAAGGGGGCCGCCCCGAGCGAGGCCAAGGATGCGACCTGGCAGAAGTGACCCGCCGTGGCCATCAGGTCGGGCAGGAACGCCCGAGCGGTGTAGGCGCTGCCGGTGAGGTTCACATCCACGACGCGCCGCCAGGTGACCGGATCCGACGAGAGGAAGGGGCCGCCCTCGGCGATGCCGGCGTTCGCGATCACGACGGAGGCCGGTCCCAGGCGGGCCCGTACGGTGTGCGCGGCGGAGTCGAGTGCCGCCAGGTCGGTGACGTCGACCTCCAGGGCGAGCGCCAGCGTGGGCAAGGCCGCCGCGACCTCCTCCAGCGCGGGCCTCTCATGCCCGAGCAGGGCCACCCGGGCGCCCCGCGCCGCCGCTTCGCGGGCCAGCGCCGCGCCCAGGCCGCGGGCAGCTCCGGTCACCACGACCGTCCGGTCCCCCAGCGGACTGCTGTTCATCGGCGAGACCTCCTCATCGGCTCCGGCTCGGCGTCCACGCTTGCGGAAACCACTTCCCGCCGCACGGCGTGCCGGGATGCGCGGGGCGCGGTCATCCGTCCGGCGTGGTCGGACCGGCGGTGTGGTCGGGGTGTCCGGTCGTTCGGCGGGTCTCCTTCATCTCCGCCTCGTACAGGTGGTCGCGGCCCTTGGCCAGCTCCCGCACCGCCCCGGTCTTCAGCTCCTGGAAGGGCCGGTAGTAGCCGGCGTCGTAGGATTCGACGATCTGGAACGTCCAGTGGCCGGGGATGACATTGCGCCCGAGGATTTCCGTGCGGACCCTCTGCGCCCATTGGGGGTGCCCCGCCTCGTCCAGCAACTCCACCGCGCGGTCCAGTTGCAGGTCCGCGGTGCCGGTGAGCTGGTGGAAGTCGTACAGGCGGCCTCTGGCCCGTTCCGTCGTCTCCAGGGCTTTGGACAGCGCGCCGAGCGCTTCGACGGTCTTGTCGCTGACGCCGTCGGGGCGTCGATGCCCACGGTCGGTACCGTCCCGTTGGTCCTTCATGAGGTCTCCTTCGGACCGTCCCGCGGATACGGGCCGTGCGCCCGCCGGGGACAACGTTGCGGGGGCTCAGCGCCTGGCGCCGGTACGGTCGCGCCGAGCGAGTAGTTTCTGGGCGCCCGCCAGGCCGGGCAGGCGGCGTGGGTGCAGCGCGGCCCGCGCGGCGTTCGCTCCGGGCGCGCCGTGTACGCCACCGCCGGGATGTGCCCCGGAGGAGGCCAGGAAGAGGCCCGGCACGGCGGTCTCGGGGCGCCCGGTACCGGGTACCGGGCGGAAGAAGAGCTGCTGGTGGAGCGCGGTCGTGCCGCCGTTGATGGCGCCGCCGACCAGGTTGCCGTCGAGTGTCTGGAGGGTCGGGGGCGCCAGGATGCGGCGGGCGCGGATCAGTGCGCGGAAGCCGGGGGCGAGGCGTTCCACCTGGCGTTCGACCCGGTCGGCCATGCGTTCCTGGTCCTCGCGGTCCCACCGCCCGCCGATGCCCTCCTCGCCCGCATCGGCGCGGATGTCGTGAGGCACGTGGGTGTAGGCCCACGCGGACTCGGTGCCGTGCGGCGAGCGTGCAGGATCCGCGGTCGTCATCTGGCCGAACAGCAGGAAGGGCCGGTCCGGCACCTGACGCATGGCGATCTGGGCGGCGAAGCGGGTGAGCTCGTCCATTCCGTCCGCCACGTGCACGGTCCCGGCCCGGTGGGCCTGCTCCGCCCGCCAGGGCACCGGCCCGTTCAGTGCCCAGTCCACCTTGAAGGTGGCGAAGTCCCACTGGAAGCGGCGCAGGTCGGCCAGCAACTGCGCGGGCAGATGCTCCGCGGCCACCAGCTCGCCGTAGAGGGCGGGCACCGACACGTCCGCCAGGACCGCTCGCCGGGCGGCCACCGTCCGCCCGCCCGCGGTGCGCACGCCCACGGCCCGTCCGCCGCGGACGACGATCCGCTCGACGCGCTCCTCGCAGTCGAGCCTGGCACCGCGTGCGCGCAGCCGCCGGACCAGGGCCTCGGTGAGGGCGCCGGAACCGCCGGCGGGCACGGGAAAGCCGTAGGTCTGGCCCAGCATGGCCATCAGCCAGCCGAACCCTCCGCTGCCGGCCGACTCGGGGGCCAGATCGGCGTGGAGCGCACTGCCCGCAAGCAGCAGGCGGCCGCCCTCCCCGCGGAACTCCTCCTCGCCCAGCCGGCGCACGGGCAGAACGAGCGAGCGCGCCGTGCGCAGCCCGCCGGCGGCCCGGAGCCGGAAGGCCAGCCGGGCCGTGGTGCGGACCGGCGGGAACGGCGTGAACAGGGCGTTCAGCAGCTCGGGCTGCAGTCGATCCCACAGCTCGTGCAGCCGCTGCCAGGCGGCTCCGTCGCCCGCCGCGAAGTCGTCGAGGGACGCGGACGTGGTGTCGAGGCGCCGGTCGAGCAGGGCACAGGTGCCGTCGGTGAGGGGGTGGGCCAGCACGCTCGGGGCGTGGCTCCATCGCAGCCCGTGCTCCTCCAACCGCAGCCCGGCGAGCACGGGGGAGGCCGCGGCCAGCGGGTAGAAGGAGCTGAAGAGGTCGTTGACGAAACCTGGATCGACTCCCCGGTCGTGACGGACCGCGCCGCCCGGTTGGGGTTGCTCCTCCAGGACTTGCACACTCCAGCCGGCGTCCGCCAGGAGATTGGCGGCCACCAGCCCGTTGGGCCCGGCACCGATCACGACGGCGTCAGGCATGGCCGGTCCCACGCCCGCCCGGGGCGGCTCCGCTGGAGGCGGTCGTGGTGGCCGTACGGCCTGCACCATGGCGCGCCTCTCCCTCGCAGAGGCGAGCGAGACGTCTGAGCATGGCGCGGTGCCTCAGCTGGATCAGCACCTCGAAGCCCGCGTTGTGCAGAAGTCCGCCCGTTCCCTGGAGCGGATGCTCGTCCACGAGCACGAGACAGTGTTCGCCCCACTGCCGCAGTTCGATGTCGATCCGCGCGGTGCCCAGCGGGCCGGCGTGCGCCTCCAGCTCCAGCTCGGATCCTTCCTCGCAGCGGCGCACGACCGTCTCGTTGGACAACCGCAGCGGCCCGAGGGAGACCTCGTAGCGGATCGCCGCGCCCGTGTGGGGCCACTGCCCACGCACCGGCTCGGCGTCCGAGGGCCCGACGACCCACTGTGGGTAAGTGTTGCCGTCGGCCAGGACGGCCCACACGGTGTCCGGAGGGGCTTTGATCAGACGATGACGAACGGCCACGTGTACCTCCACACTCTCCTGGCGCCGGGCTGCCGGCTGCCTGACAGCCTTCGCCGAGTGCCCTGGCGCCGCACTGTCCAACCAGCCATCGGCGAAATGGCGGCCGTGGCTTGGGCAGCAGGGTGACGTTCTGTTCGCCGCTGACGCTGGCATGGATGGGGTATGCACGTGGCACGCCCGTGTCGTGAGAGTGGAACGAAGAGGGACGCGTGGCAGAGGGTGGGGACGGCGGGCGCAAGCCGGAGGCGTACGACGATGAACTCGGAGAGGCAGTGGCGCGAGCGCAGAGCGGGGACGAAGCTGCCTTCTCGACGGCGTACCAACTTGTCCAGCCGCCCCTGCTGAGGTATCTGCGGGGAATGGTCGGCGAGGACGCCGAGGACGTGGCTTCCGACGCATGGCTCGAGATCGCGCGCGACCTGAGCCGCTTTCGCGGCGACGGAGCCGGCTTTCGGGCTTGGACGGCGAGCATCGCGCGCCATCGGGCCATCGATCACCTCCGCCGGCTCAGGAGCCGTCCCCGCGCCGCCTATCTGGAAAATGACCTCGTCGACCTTCCGGCCCGCCAGGACACAGCCTCCGAGGCATTCGAGACGCTCTCCACCGAGCGGGCCCTCGCGCTGATCGCCACACTTCCTCGCCAGCAGGCAGAGGCCATACTTCTCCAGACAGTGATCGGCCTCGACGGACCTTCCGTGGCGCGCGTCATGGGCAAACGCCCCGGCGCGGTCCGCTCAGCCGTGCACCGCGGCCTGAGACGGCTCGCCAGACAGCTCGCGGCGCCCAGCAGCGAGCATGTGACGGATTCCGACTCCCGACCGCTGGGAGATGCGAGATGACCGCCAACCGATATGGAGACGCTGTGAGCCGCGGGGAGGATCGGCAGCCGAAGACACTGGACGACGTCCTGGCCGCCGCCGCGCGCACGGCGTCCTCTGCCCCGAAGACACCTGAGCACATCCTGGCCGCGTTCCGTGAGGCTCGTGACGAACAGGCCGTCAGCCTCCCCACCCGTCCGGTTGACGACTGGCGTCCTGCCGCGCCGTGGCCGCGCAGGCGCTGGTTCAAGGCCGGCGCCGGCGCCCTCGTCGGCGGAGTCCTGTTGGGCGGAGTGGCCGTGGCGACGGGAGGGTTCCCCGTGCCCTCCACGGGGCCCTCCTCGGCACCTTCGCGTCAGGCATCGCCGTCCGCACCGATCTCGTCGCCGCCTTCGGCCGATCCCAAGAGCGGGGCCGGCCCATCCGCGCCACCGGCACGGGGCGGCGAGACCGGTGCCGAACGACCGCCCACGGCCAAGGACCAGTTGGCTCACTGCCACGCATACGGGGAGCAGGTACGCAGGACTGCCCCCGTGGACAGCGCCGTGCGGCAGCGTCTGGAAGAAGCAGCAGGGGGCCCCGCGGAAGTGGCCTCGTACTGCGCCGGGGTGCTGGCTCAGTCGACGCGCACGCCGTCGGCCGAGTCGCCCGAGGGGAGAAAGAGCGGGCCGAAGGTGCAGGAGGACTCGAAGGAGCAGCGGAAGAACCCAGCCGGCCAGGGGAAGCCGTCGTCGTGAACGCGGTCGCGAGGCATTGGCGGAGCGTTTCGCAACGGGGAACTCGGCCTCAGCGCTTGCCTCCCGCGTCATGGACACGGGTTATGCGGCCGGGGCCACGGTAATTGCTGTTGACGGGGCTGCGGCGAGTAATCAGGGTTTGGGGTCTTTGGTCGCCCCGCGCCCCCGGGAGGGTTTGCCGTCGCTGTTGCCCGGCCCGGCCGTCGTAGCGGTGGCGGAGGGGTCCCGGTCGGTTGACGACGCGGAGGAGGGCGTCGGGGTCCCGCTGTGCGCGGGCGCATCACTCCGGGGGACGTCCGCAGAGGCGGACTCCTTGATTCCGGCGGCCGGATCGCCGGTGCCGGACGGCTCGGCGGTTGCGGAGGAGGACGGCGCGCCCCCCTCCGTCGGCGTCACGGACCGAGCCGTCTTCGGTCGCGCCGGCTCCTCGACACCTCCCTGAGCCCCGGAGGAACCGGAAGTGAGGCCCACGGCGAACGCGACGGCGAGCCCCACGGACCCGAGAACGCCGACGGCGACGACCGCCTGGCGGGGCACCCGGGGGCCCCGCCCAGACCGCGCTCGCCGCCGCGAACCGTGCCCCTGGGCAGGCGCCGTGGGACCGTGGCCGCTCGGGATCACCGGCAGTTCACGCGTCGCGTCGTACGCGTTCTCCCAGCCGTGGGCGGCCGCCGGATCGGCAAACCGGTCGTACTCGGGCGCCGTCTCGGCGGACGGGCGGTACACCTTTGGCAGACCCTGCGCCCCGTCGTCGGCCTGCTGTTGCCATGACATGGCTGGTGATTCTAGAGGCAGGGAAGCGACCTGATCCGGTCGCACCGTCGCGCAGGTCAACCTCTTGTGAGACGTTCACGCCTCACCGGCGCAGTGATCTGCGTCACTGGAGCCTGTTTCCGCGTGATGTTTGTCGGTCGGGTTGCGCTAAGGAGTCCGGGCCGTCCTGTGATGGGTGTGCCCCATGTGACTTTCGTTCGTGGCCTCTGCGGGCCTTTTGTGGGGTGGGATACATCGTGAGTCGTCGTACATCGCATGCGTACAGACCACTGAGCTTGAAACGGCGGACGTGGCTGACGCTCGCAGCGGTGGTCGTGGGGGGCGGAGGCGTGGTGACGTACGCCGTCGCCAGTCCGACGGGCCCCGGTGCGGAGGGCCGGGCCAAGCGGCCGGCAAAGGTCTACGACCTCACGCTGAAGGGGACCGCGGGCGGCCGGCGGGAGCTGCCGCGTACGGACACCGGGCAGTTCTCCCTGGTCGGTGTCTCCTGGACGGGGGCGGTCAAGCGCCTCGACGGGACGGCGCAGGTTCGCACGCGCGGCCTGGAAGGCGGTGAGTGGAGTGCCTGGCGGGACCTGGAAGTGAACGTCGACCCGCCGGAGCAGCCTGAGGCCGGGATGCGTGGCGCGTCGGAGCCGCTGTGGGTCGGTCCCTCGAACGGCATCCAGGTCCAGGTCGTCCACGAGGACGGCGCCACGGGCGTGCTGCCCAAGGGACTTGAGGTCAATCTGGTGGACCCCGGTGTGGTGACCGACGCCGAGACGCGGGCGACCGAGCCGGCGGCGTTCGTCGCCGACGGGAGCAGCCCGGCGCCCACTCCCGCCGATCCCACCACTCCCGCCGGCGATCCGACGGCGACGCCGACGGACGCACAGACCGACACACCCCCGGCACCGAGCGACCCCACGTCCCCCGAGCCGACCGACACCACGGCCACGGCGACGCCCACCGGCCCGGCATCCCCGTCGGCTTCGGAGAGCCCGTCCCCGAGCCCGTCGGCCACCACGCCGTCCGCGCCGCCGTCGACCGTGCCCAGGCCGCCGATCACCTCGCGCGCCGGCTGGGGCGCGGACGAGTCGCTCAGCCCCGACCCGTCCGAGTACAACGCCGACGTGAAGGCCGTCTTCGTCCACCACACCACCGGGGCCAACGACTACTCCTGCGCCGAGTCGGCGTCCCTCGTGCGGGGTATCCACGCCTACCACACGCAGGTCAGCGGCTGGAACGACGTCGGCTACAACTTCATCGTCGACAAGTGCGGCACCGTCTTCGAGGGTCGCAAGGGCGGCGTCGACCTGCCGGTGCTGGGCGCCCACACCTACGGCTGGAACCGGGAGGCCACCGGCATCGCGGTGCTCGGCGAGCACACCTCCACCAGCGCCTCCAACGCCGCGCTGGCCTCCGTCGCCCGCGTGGCGGCCTGGAAGCTCGGCCAGTACGGAGCCGACCCGGCCGGCACCGTCCAGCTGAGCGCCGGAGCGACCCAGAAAAACTATTCCGGCACCGGCTTCACCGCGGGCACCAAGTACACCTTCAAGCGGATCTCCGGCCACCGCGACGCCTTCAACACCCAGTGCCCCGGCAACTCCCTCTACCCCCAGCTGCCGACCATCCGGGCCTGGGCGGCCGGCCCCGTACAGGGCCTGAAGGTCACCTCGATCACCGGCGCGGGCCTGTCGGGTTCGACGTACTACACCAAGGGCGCCATCACCGTGAAGTGGACGGCCACCACACCGGCCGCACTCGTCTCCACGTACGAGCTGCTGGTCGACGGCAAGGTGGCGGCGACCGCCTCCGGCACGGCCACCTCCGCGAACACGACGCTGACGGCCGGCAGCCACACCGTCGCCGTGCGGGCCGTGCACCAGTCCCGCAGGACCGCGACCACCGCGGCCTTGACCGTCGTGACCGACACCACCGCGCCCGCCTTCACGACCACGCCGAAGATCTCTTTGCGCACCGGCACCGTCAACACGACCGCCGTCCCGGTCACGCTCGCCTGGAAGGCCGCCGACGACAAGGCGCTGCGCGAGGTCAGGCTGCTGTCCCCGACCACGGCCACCTTCGGCCCGACCACCGCCACCTCCAGCCGCACCGCCAAGCCCGGTATCGCCGGCACCTGGTCGATGCGGGCCTACGACCTCGCGGGCAACTACCGCACGTCGTCTCCCGCGTACACTCCCGTGATCCTGCAGGAGACCTCGGCCACCAAGTCCGGCAGCTGGACCACCCGTTCCTCGACCAGCTATCTCGGCGGCAAGTCCTACTCCAGCGGCTCCAAGAGCGCCAGCCTCAGCTGGACCTTCACCGGCCGCTCCGCCTCCTGGGTGGTATCGCGGGCCTCCACCTCGGGCCAGGCCTACGTCTACGTCGACGGCGTCAAGGTCAGCACGGTCGACCTGAAGTCCTCCACCACGCTCTACCGGCAGGCGATCTGGACCAAGACCTGGACCAGCAGCGCCAAGCACACCGTCAAGATCGTCGTCGTCGGCACCAGCGGCCGGCCCACCATCACCACCGACGGCCTCGTCTACATCAAGTAACCCCAGCACCCCGGATCGGGGATCTGGGTCCCATTGCGTGAAGGGCTCGTCGACAGGCTGACGAGCCCTTCTGGGGCAGGCGCCCCGCGCTCGCCGTTCGTGGTACGAAGGGCGGCTTCCATGTGCTGCGGCGCAGCCACGCCTCGAACATGCTGGAGGCGGGCGAGTGGTTACTATGCTCACTTCATGCCGGAGGCTCCCCAAATTGTCCCCAGGGGCAAAGGTGGCCATGGAATTCAAGGTGGATACGCGACGGGGTCTTCGAACATGTTGAGAGAGGTCACTGCAACCCGCTACGTCGAGCCCCTGCGGTCCGGCGGCTCGGTCCCCGGCGTCGTCGAGGCCGACGACCTCGGCACCTACGTCGTGAAGTTCACCGGCTCGGCGCAGGGCCGCAAGGCGCTGGTCGCCGAGGTGATCGTGGGTGAACTGGCGCGCGCGCTCGGGCTGCGCTTCCCCGAGCTGGTCCTGGTGCACTTCGACCCGGTGATCGCCGGGCACGAGGAGCACCAGGAGGTTCGCGATCTGCACGCGGCCAGCGGCGGGATCAATCTGGGCATGGACCATCTGCCGGGGGCGAGGGACTTCACGCCGGAGGTCGCGAAGACGTTCCCGGTCGATCCGCTGGAGGCGGGACGGATCGTCTGGCTCGACGCCCTGACCGTGAACGTCGACCGCACGGTGCACAGCTCCAACCTCATGGTCTGGCCCACCCTCGGTGTCGCACCCCCGCGTCTGTGGCTGATCGACCACGGCGCGGCCCTCGTCTTCCATCACCGCTGGGACACCTCCGCCCCGGAGAAGGCGTACGACTTCCGCCATCACGCCCTCGGCCACTACGCGCCCGACGTACGGGCCGCCGACGCCGAGCTGGCCCCGCGCGTCACGGAGGAACTGCTCCGCGAGGTGCTCGCCGAGGTGCCCGGCGCCTGGCTGGCCGACGGCCAGGACTTCGCCACGCCCGACGCGGCCCGGGACGCCTACGTGGACTACCTGCACGCGCGCGTGCGGGCCTCCGGGGCCTGGCTGCCCACGGACTTCCCCACCCGCGAGGAGATCGCCGCGGAGGAGGCCGAGCGCGCGGCGAGGACCCAGCAGGGCAGGCCGAAATGGCTCAAACAGGTCCCCGACCTGCACGGCAAACCGCCCGCGGAACAGGATTGGTCGGTGCACCTGGGATGACGTCCGGGATCCAGCGCGTCCAGATCGAGTACTGCACCCAGTGCAAGTGGCTGCCCCGCGCCGCCTGGCTGGCGCAGGAGCTGCTGACGACCTTCGAGGCCGAGCTGACCGAGCTGGCCCTGAAGCCGGGCACGGGCGGGGTGTTCGTCGTCCGCGTGAACGACGAGGTGGTCTGGGACCGCCGCGAGCAGGGCTTCCCCGAGCCCACGGCGGTCAAGCGGCTCGTACGCGACCGAGTGGCCCCGGGGAAGTCCCTGGGCCACTCGGACAGGTGAGCCGCGGCCCGAGGGCTCAGCCCTTGAGCTGCTCGTACGCCGGCAGCGTCAGGAAGTCGGCGTAGTCGTCGTCGAGGGAGACGGTCAGCAGCAGGTCGTGCGCCTGCTGCCAGTTGCCGGCGGCGAAGGCCTCCTCGCCGAGGTCGGCGCGCAACGCCGCCAGCTCCTCGGCGGCGACCTTGCGGGCCAGCTCGGCCGTGACCTGCTCGCCGTTGTCGAGGACCACGCCCGCGTTGATCCACTGCCAGATCTGCGAACGGGAGATCTCGGCGGTGGCGGCGTCCTCCATCAGGTTGAAGATCGCCACCGCGCCCAGGCCGCGCAGCCAGGCCTCGATGTAGCGGATGCCGACCTGCACCGCGTTCACGAGACCGGCGTACGTGGGCTCGGCGTCCAGGGAGTCGACGGCGATGAGGTCCTCCGCCTTGACCGCCACGTCCTCACGCAGCCGGTCCTTCTGGTGGGGCCTGTCGCCCAGGACCTTGTCGAAGGACTCCATGGCGATCGGGACCAGGTCGGGGTGGGCCACCCAGGAGCCGTCGAAGCCGTCGCCAACCTCACGGTCCTTGTCGGCACGGACCTTCTCGAAGGCGACCTTGTTGACCTCGGCGTCCCTGCGGGACGGGATGAACGCCGCCATGCCGCCGATCGCGTGCGCCCCGCGCTTGTGGCAGGTGCGGACGAGGAGCTCGGTGTACGCGCGCATGAATGGGGCCGTCATCGTCACCGCGTTGCGGTCGGGCAGCACGAACCTCTGGCCGCCGTCGCGGAAGTTCTTCACGATGGAGAAGAGGTAGTCCCAGCGGCCGGCGTTCAGCCCGGAGGCGTGGTCGCGCAGCTCGTAGAGGATCTCCTCCATCTCGTACGCGGCCGTGATCGTCTCGATCAGCACGGTGGCGCGGACGGTTCCCTGCGGGATGCCGACGTGGTCCTGCGCGAAGACGAACACCTCGTTCCAGAGGCGGGCCTCCAGGTGCGACTCGGTCTTCGGCAGGTAGAAGTACGGGCCCTTGCCGAGGTCGAGCAGGCGCTGGGCGTTGTGGAAGAAGTACAGGCCGAAGTCGACCAGGGCGCCGGGGACGGGCGTGCCGTCGGCGTCGGTCAGGTGGCGCTCGTTCAGGTGCCAGCCGCGCGGGCGCATGACGACCGTCGCCAGCTCCTCCTCGGCCTTGAGCGCGTACGACTTGCCGGACCCGGCGTCCGTGAAGTCGATCTCCCGGGAGTAGGCGTCGATCAGGTTGAGCTGGCCGAGGACGACGTTCTCCCAGGTGGGGGCGGAGGCGTCTTCGAAGTCCGCGAGCCAGACCCGGGCGCCCGAGTTCAGGGCGTTGATGGTCATCTTGCGGTCGGTGGGGCCGGTGATCTCGACGCGGCGGTCGTTCAGCGCGGCGGGGGCGGGCGCGACGCGCCAGGTGGGGTCCTCGCGGATCTGTGCGGTCTCCGGGAGGAAGTCGAGCGTGGAGGTACGGGCGATCTCGGCGCGGCGCTCCGCGCGGCGGGCGAGGAGTTCGTCACGCCGGGGCGTGAACCGGCGGTGCAGCTCGGCCACGAAGGCGAGCGCCGCGTCGGTGAGGACCTCCTCCTGCCGGGGCAGAGGCTCGGCGTCGACGATGGCCAGCGGAGACGGCGCTGGTGCGGACATGGGCTGTCACTTCCTTCAGCGGTGGCACCGGGTGCCGGCGGGCACGATTGGGCGATATCGCACCCGCTGTGCGGTCGGGTGCCTCTGGTCAGTGGATATTAGTTTTCTCATCGTGGAAGTTCAATGGTTTGTTGATGTCGAGATTCTCCGGGTCGAGGAAAGGTGGCGCTCGGTGCCACCCCGTTCACTCAAGGTGGCTCAGGTCGGCCTCCGTGTCGATGTCGTAGGGCCGCGCCACGTCCCCGCACTCCACCAGCCGGAGCCGGCCCGCGTGCTCCTTCAGGTACCCGCGTGCCCCCCGGTCGCCGGTCGCGGTCGCCGCGACGCCCGTCCAGTGCGCGGCCCCGAACAGCACCGGATGGCCGCGTACACCGTCGTAGGAGGCCGAAACCAGTGAGGACACGTCCGTGTAGGCGTCCAGCACGCGGGCCACCGCCTCCGGCCCGATCCCCGGCTGGTCGACGAGAGACACCAGCGCGGCCCGCGCCCCCGTCCCGGCGAGGGAATCCAGCCCGGCGCGCAGCGAGGAACCCATGCCCTGCTCCCACTCCGGGTTGTCCACCAGCACGCAGCCGGACAGCTCCGCCCGCCGCCGTACGGCGTCGGCGCGTGCCCCCAGGACCACGTGCACCCGTGTGCAGCCCGCCGCGCGCAGTACGGCGACCGCGTGCTCGACCAGCGGGCGGCCGCGGTGTTCCAGCAGCGCCTTGGGCCGGCCGCCGAGCCGGCGTCCGCCACCCGCGGCGAGCAGCAGCGCGGCGACCGGGGGTTCGTTCTGATCCGTCATGGTTCCTGCATACCTGACGGTGCGCGGGCGGGGCGGGGCCTCCAGGGACTGAATTTCGGTCCGTGTGGTGGCGGATCGGCACCTGGTGGCGTTTACTGGCCCGCGTCCCCGGCGCACGAGCGGCGCCATGGGGCGCACGGGGGAGCGGGGTGTGGCTGTGCACGACGGTGTGTCAGGGGGGAGAGCTGTGTTGCGGAGCTTGGGGCAGAGGCCAGTGACCGGCAGCGACGAGGACCCTAGGGTGGCGGGACTGCGGACCGCAGTGGCCCGGCTGCGCCGTGAACTCGCCACGCTCCCCGTGGAGTTCCCCGACCGCGCCGTCGCCGAGGACGAACTCGCGGCACTCGCCGCGATGACCGCCGACGGCAGGCCCGAGATCCCGCGCCTGCGCCGCTCACTGCTCCTGATCGCCGGTGCGATCGGATCGGTGAGCGCGCTCTCGCGCGGCCTGTCGGACGTACGCGACGCGGTGGACCTCTTCGGCGAACCACCGCGACGGGGCTAGGGGCCGCCCACGCCCAGGGAGCCGCCGCAGTGGCCGGGAGCTCCCTGCCGGCGGGGCCTGTGCTGTGCCGCGGTCACGCCGGGTTATGGCTGACCAGGGCCTCGGAGAGTTCCACGGCGATCTGCTGGAGCACCGGCACGATCCGTTCCGTGGCCGCCTCCGTCACCCGGCCCGCCGGTCCCGAGATGGAGATCGCGGCGGCGGTGGGGGAGTCGGGCACCGGGACCGCCAGGCAGCGGACGCCGATCTCCTGCTCGTTGTCGTCGACGGCGTAGCCGCTCCGGCGGACGTCGTCGAGCGCCGCGAGGAAGCCGTCCGGAGTGGTGATCGTCTTCTCCGTCGCGGCCGGCATGCCGGTGCGCAGCAGCAGGGAGCGCACCTCCTCGTCCGGGAAGCTCGCGAGCAGCGCCTTGCCCACGCCCGTGGAGTGCGGCAGGACGCGCCGGCCCACCTCGGTGAACATGCGCATCGAGTGCTTGGACGGCACCTGGGCGACGTAAACGATCTCGTCCCCGTCCAGCAGCGCCATGTTGGCCGTCTCGCCGGTCTCCTCGACCAGCCGGGCCAGGTAGGGGCGGGCCCACGTGCCGAGCAGGCGGGAGGCGGACTCGCCGAGCCGGATCAGCCGCGGGCCGAGCGCGTAGCGCCGGTTGGGCTGCTGGCGGACGTAACCGCACGCGACCAGGGTGCGCATCAGCCGGTGGATCGTCGGCAGCGGCAGCCCGCTGCTCGCCGACAGCTCGCTCAGGCCCACCTCGCCGCCCGCGTCGGCCATCCGCTCCAGCAGGTCGAAGGCGCGCTCGAGGGACTGGACGCCGCCGCCGTTGGCCGGCTTGGTGGCGGCCTCTGCTGCGGGGGCGTCGCTGGCGCTGGACGTCGGCACGGCGCGTTCCTTTCGAGGCGGACGGGAGGGCAGAAGCCTACCCGGCGGCCTGCCGAGTGCCCGCTTGTGCGTAGCTACGTTCTGCCTGCTGGAATTGTAATTCCGCTTTGTGGAAACGTCCAGAGTGGGCGCCCGAGGTGCACTGTGGAGAAGTGTGCCTCTTGACGGTGTGCGAGTGGGAGTGAAGACTCCTTCAACAGAACGTTGAATTCCGTTGCGCGGAAGTCCATCCCGTTCCCCGGCCGGTGCGGGAGCGCGGGACGGCGGCAGAGAGAGGGGTCCGGGTGTCCGAGGCTGAACTGGTGCTGCGCTCGACGCGCGTCATCACCCCCGAGGGGACGCGCCCCGCGTCCGTCGCGGTCGCCGGCGGGAGGATCACCGCCGTACTGCCGTACGACGCCCCGGTGGTGGGCGCCCGCGTGGAGGACTTCGGCGACGACGTCCTGCTGCCCGGCCTGGTCGACACCCACGTCCACGTCAACGACCCCGGCCGCGCCGAGTGGGAGGGCTTCTGGACCGCCACGCGCGCCGCGGCGGCCGGCGGCATCACCACCCTCGTCGACATGCCGCTCAACTCCCTGCCACCGACCACGACCGCCGACCACCTCCGCACCAAGCAGGAGGTGGCCCGCCGCAAGGCCCACGTCGACGTCGGCTTCTGGGGCGGCGCGCTGCCGGGCAACGTCAAGGATCTGCGCCCGCTGCACGACGCCGGGGTCTTCGGCTTCAAGGCGTTCCTGTCGCCGTCCGGCGTGGACGAGTTCCCGCACCTCGACCAGGAGCAGCTGGCACAGACCATGGCCGAGATCGCCGGGTTCGGCGGCCTGCTCATCGTGCACGCCGAGGACCCGCACCACCTCGCCGCCGCCCCGCAGCGGGGCGGCCCCCGGTACGCCCACTTCCTCGCGAGCCGCCCGCGCGACGCCGAGGACACGGCCATCGCCAACCTGATCGCGCAGGCCGAACGCCTCCACGCGCGCGTGCACGTGCTGCACCTGTCCTCCAGCGACGCGCTGCCGCTGATCGCCGCCGCCCGTGCCGAGGGCGTGCGCGTCACCGTCGAGACGTGCCCGCACTACCTCACCCTGACCGCCGAGGAAGTCCCGGACGGCGCCAGTGAGTTCAAGTGCTGCCCGCCCATCCGCGAGGCCGCCAACCAGGATCTGCTGTGGCAGGCGCTGGCCGACGGCACGATCGACTGTGTGGTCACCGACCACTCCCCGTCGACCGCCGACCTCAAGACGAACGACTTCGCCACCGCCTGGGGCGGCATCTCCGGCCTCCAGCTCAGCCTGCCCGCCGTCTGGACCGAGGCCCGCAAGCGGGGCCACACCCTGGAGGACGTCGTCCGCTGGATGTCCACGCGGACGGCGGACCTCGTGGGGCTGTGCCACAAGGGCGCCATCGAGGCCGGCCGGGACGCCGACTTCGCCGTCCTCGCGCCCGACGACACCTTCACCGTGGACCCGATGGCCCTCCAGCACCGCAACCGCGTCACGGCGTACGCCGGGCGCACCCTCAGCGGCGTCGTGAAGTCCACCTGGCTGCGCGGCGAACGCGTCGTGGTGGACGGCGAGTTCACCGAACCGAAGGGGCGACTGCTCACCCGTACCCCCTGAATCCCGACGTCTGAAAGGCAGACCTGATCACCGTGACGGCGCAGCACCCATCTTCCCCGGCCGGCTTCACCGGCGACGCGAGCCCCTACGGAGGCGGCGACCCGTACGCGGACTACCGCACCGCCGACTTCGACTTCGCCCAGTACGCCAACCTGGCCGACCGCCGGCTCGGTGCCGGTGTCGTCGCCGCCAACGACGAGTTCTTCGCCCAGCGCGAGAACCTGCTGGTGCCCGAGCGGGCCGAGTTCGACCCCGAGCACTTCGGGCACAAGGGCAAGATCATGGACGGCTGGGAGACGCGCCGCCGCCGGGGCGCGTCCGCCGGGCACCCCTGGCCCACCGACGAGGACCACGACTGGGCGTTGGTCCGCCTCGGCGCGCCCGGCGTGATCCGCGGGATCGTCGTCGACACCGCGCACTTCCGGGGCAACTACCCGCAGTCCGTCTCTGTCGAGGGCGCGTCGGTCGGGGGCTCCCCGTCCCCCGAGGAACTGCTCGCCGAGGACGTGAAGTGGACGACCCTGGTCCCGCGCACGCCGGTCGGCGGGCACGCGGCGAACGGCTTCGCCGTCTCGGCCGAGCAGCGCTTCACGCATCTGCGTGTCAACCAGCACCCCGACGGCGGCATCGCGCGCCTGCGTGTGTACGGCGAGGTGGCACCGGACCCCGAGTGGCTGTCGGCGCTGGGCACCTTCGACGTGGTCGCCCTGGAGAACGGCGGCCAGGTCGAGGACGCCTCCGACCGCTTCTACTCGCCGGCCACCAACACCATCCAGCCGGGCCGCTCCCGCAAGATGGACGACGGCTGGGAGACCCGCCGGCGCCGCGACCAGGGCCACGACTGGATCCGCTACCGGCTGGTGGCCCGGTCCCAGATCCGCGCGATCGAGATCGACACCGCGTACCTCAAGGGCAACAGCGCCGGCTGGGCGTCGGTGTCCGTGCGGGACGGCGAGAACGGCGAGTGGACCGAGGTCCTGCCCCGCACCCGCCTCCAGCCCGACACCAACCACCGTTTCGTGCTCCCGGCCGCCGCGGTCGGCACGCACGCGCGCGTGGACATATTCCCGGACGGCGGCATCTCCCGGCTGCGCCTGTTCGGCTTCCTCACGGAGGAGGGCGCGACCCGTCTGGCGGCCCGTCACCAGGAACTGGGCGGCTGACGCCCGTAACGACTCGCGGGGCGCACCGGCCGGACAGCACCGGTGCGCCCCGCGTGCCTCGCAGGTTCCGCCGGCTCAGGCCGCGTGGCCGGGGTGCACGAGGTTCGCGGTGATCCCGCGCCCGCCCAGTTCCCTGGCCAGCCCCTTGGTCAGCCCGGTCAGCGCCGCCTTGCTGGTCGCGTAGAGCGTGCCACCGGGCCCCGGCACCCGCTGGGCCATGCAACTCCCGATGATGATGATCCGGCCGCCGTCCGGCATCCGCGCGGCGGCCGCCTGGGAGGCCAGGAACACCGCCCGGACGTTCACGGCGAGCACCCTGTCCACGTCGGTGAGCGAGAGGGCGTCCAGCGGCCCTAGCACCCCGACGCCCGCGTTGCTCACCAGGACGTCGAGCCCGCCGAGGGCCTCCGCCGCACGCTCCACGGCGCCCGCCGCCTCGTCCGCGTCCGCGGAGTCCGCCCGCAGGGCCACACCTCGCCGCCCCAAGGCCTCGACGGCCCGTACGACGTCCCCCGCCGCCTCCTTGCCGTTCACGTACGTCACCGCCACGTCGGCGCCCTCCCGCGCCAGCCGCACCGCCGTGGCGGCGCCGATCCCCCGGCTGCCGCCGGTCACCAGGGCCTTCCTGCCGGCCAGGGGAGCCCGCCAGCCGGTGGGCCGGGTCGCTTCGGAGGTCTGTGTCCCTTGAGAAGTCATACGCCCATTCCAGCGACAGCCCCACGCGGTTGCTGGCGGCGAACGGACACCGAGGTGGCGCGCCCGGAACTCCGTGCTTCCCCTTCCGCGTCCTCCTCACGTGACACTTCAGGGCGGCGAGGGTTTCGTCCTGGAGAAGTTCACCGGCCGCGGCACGGTGATCATCGCGGGCGCCGGCAACTTCATCGATCTCGACCCCGCCGACTTCGGCGGCCGCATCGAGGTCGACACCGGCTGCGTGGTGGCCTTCGAGGAGGGCATCGAGTACGGCGTCCAGCGCGTCGGCGGCCTGAACCGCCAAGGCCTGATGAACGCCGTGTTCGGCGGCGAGGGCCTGTCCCTGGCCACACTGGAGGGCAACGGCAGCGCCATCCTCCAGTCCATGACCATCGAGGGCCTGGCGAACGCCCTGAAGAAGGCCCAGGGCGGCGACAAGCAGGGCCCGGCGGGGGGTCTGTTCTCACGAACGCCGCGTGACGTCCTCGTCGGAGTCGTCGGCCCTGAGGGAGTGCACCGTGCCAACTCCGCAAAAGGTCACAGGACTTGACGGCAAACTCCACAATCTTGACATTGACATGCCAGTGTCTACGCGCGTCATCATGGATCCATGAGATTCCCCCCACGAAACCTCACCCGTCTCGGCGCCGCGGCCGCGCTCGTGTCGGCCCTCCTCGTCGGCGGCACCGTCTCCGCCGCCCCCGCGGGCGCCGCCGCCACGGCGGTCGGCAGCATCTGCTACGGCGACCTGCCGTCGCAGGCGCACACGACGCTCGATCTCATCGAACAGGGCGGCCCCTTCCCCTACCCGCAGGACGGGACGACCTTCCAGAACCGGGAGGGCATCCTGCCCAGCCGGTCGACCGGGTACTACCACGAGTACACGGTCGAGACCCCCGGCAGTGACACGCGCGGCGCCCGCCGCATCGTCACCGGCGAGGAGCACCAAGAGGACTACTACACGGCCGACCACTACGCGTCGTTCGACCTGGTCGACCACGGCTGCTGAACGGTTGCCGGTCGGCTGACCGGACGCACCGCCGCCGGTCCGACGGGCCGTGCCGCCGGGCTCAACCGGTCTTGCGGCTCTCCGCGACGGCGAACAGGGCGAACGCCAGCACGACCAGGGCGACGCTCGCGTAGATCTCGGATCCGTCGAGGAAACCGACCCGCTGCACGAGGCCGATGTGCCAGTCGGTGAACTCGTGCACAAGGCCCATGGCGCCCTGCACGAAGGCGATGAATCCGAGGAACTCCAGCAACTGCTTCATGGCCACGACTCTCGCCCCGCGGACCCCCCACACACAACGGCCGCGGGGCGAGACCCGGCCGACCGAAGTCGGTGGTCCCCACCGCACGACCGCGCCGAAAGTAGCCGATGCCGCGACTTCGGTCGGCGATCCGCGCGCGGGCAGGTGGCACGGCCGGGCCCTGCGTAGATTTGTCGACCGTGAAGGATGACAGGACGGCGCGGGCGGCGCCGGCGTTCGAAGGGCGCCGGTGGCTGTTCCCGTCCGCTCTGCTCCACGCGCTCGACCCGGACGGCGGAGGGGACGGGCGGCGGCCCCGGCGCACCGCGCGCGACTGGCTCGTCGACTTCTCCTGCTTCTTCGTGGCCATCGCGGTCGGCCTGCTGGCCGCGGACTCCATGACCCCGGAGAACACGCCGCACGCGCTCATGGTCGTCGACCAGTGGCTCGGCGGCCTGTCCTGCGCCGCGGTGTGGCTGCGCCGCCGCCGGCCGGTCGGGCTCGCGATCGCGATGATCCCGGTCGGCTTCCTCTCCAACACCGCGGGCGGCGCCGGCATGGTCGCCTTCTTCACCCTCGCCGTGCACCGGCCCTTCCGTTACGTGGCCTGGATCGCCGGCATCTCCACCGCGCTGATCCCGCTGTTCTTCTGGCTGCGCCCGGAACCCGAGCTGCCCTACCTGCTGGCCGTCGCGTTCACCGTGCTGCTCAGCGCCTGCGTCGTCGGCTGGGGCCTGCTCGTGCGGTCCAAGCGGCAGCTGATGTTCAGCCTGCGCGACCGCGCCAGGCGGGCCGAGACGGAGGCCGTCCTGCGTGCCGAACAGGCCCAGCGGCTCGCGCGCGAGGCGATCGCCCGGGAGATGCACGACGTGCTCGCCCACCGGCTGACCCTCCTGAGCGTGCACGCCGGAGCCCTGGAGTTCCGGCCGGACGCGCCCCGCGAGGAGGTCGCGCGGGCGGCCGGTGTCATCCGGGAGAGCGCGCACGAGGCCCTGCAGGACCTGCGGGAGATCATCGGCGTCCTGCGGGCCGGCGACTCCGACGAGTCGGGCCGCCCGCAGCCGACGCTCGCCGCCCTCGACGCGCTGGTCACCGAGTGCCGCGAGGCGGGCACCAAGGTCACGCTCGACCTGGGGGTCACCGACCCGGATGCCGTCCCGGCCTCGGTCGGCCGCACCGCCTACCGCATCGTCCAGGAGGGCCTGACCAACGCCCGCAAGCACGCCCCCGGCACCGAGGTCACGGTGGCCGTGACCGGCGCGCCCGGCGAGGGCCTCACCGTCCACGTCAGCAACCCGGCCCCCGAGGGCGTCGTACCGCACGTCCCGGGCTCCGGGCAGGGCCTGATCGGCCTGTCCGAGCGCGCCACTTTGGCCGGGGGACGGCTGGAGCACGGGGAACGGGACGACGGGCGCTTCGCGGTACGGGCCTGGCTGCCGTGGGGGGCGCCCGGCCGGTGAGCGATCACGTGTCCTCCCATGTCGCTGCCGGTCACCGGCAGTTGAACAGGGTGGGGGTACGGCGGCGGTGCGACCAGGCGGGCGACTCGTCGGCACAACCGTGATTACGTGAGGGCCATGACTGCGATCAAAGTGCTTCTCGTCGACGACGACCCCCTGGTGCGGGCCGGTCTGTCCTTCATGATGGGCGGCGCCGACGACATCCGCATCGTCGGCGAGGCCGCCGACGGCGGCGAGGTCGAGGCGCTCGTCGACCGCACGCGTCCGGACGTCGTCCTGATGGACATCCGGATGCCCGCGGTCGACGGCCTCACCGCCACCGAGCGGCTGCGCGCCCGCCCGGACGCCCCGCAGGTCGTGGTCCTGACCACCTTCCACGCCGACGAACAGGTGCTGCGGGCGCTGCGCGCGGGTGCCGCCGGATTCGTCCTCAAGGACACCCCGCCCGCCGAGATCCTCCAGGCCGTGCGGCGGGTGGCCGCCGGTGACCCGGTGCTCTCGCCGACCGTCACCCGCCAGCTGATGGAGCACGCGGCCGGCACCGCCGCCGACACCCGGCGGGCCCGCGCGCGGGAGCGCATGGCAGCCCTCAACGACCGCGAACGCGAGGTCGCCGTCGCGGTCGGCCGGGGACTCGCCAACGCGGAGATCGCGACGGAGCTGTTCATGAGCGTGGCGACCGTCAAGACGCACGTCTCCCGCATCCTCGCCAAGCTCGACCTCAACAACCGCGTGCAGATCGCCCTGCTGGCGTACGACGCTGGGCTTCTCGACGAGGACGGATAGCGAGCGGCGGGCCGGACCACCCGTTCGGCGGGGATCCCGCCGGCGCGCAGCAGGGAATCCACTCGTGGCCGCCGCCCTGTTGCTGAGCCAGAGACGAGCCCAGTTCCCGATGTCCCGTCCCGCCCCCGCCCCGGTTCTCGCCCCCGCCCCCGCCGCGCCTGCGGCGGAACTGTCCCTCGACGCCCGCCTGGCGCTCGTCGACGCGGCGATGACCGTACGGCTGGACGAAGCGGCCGTAGCGCACGAGGTCCGCACCGCGTACCTCCGCACCAAGCCCGCCGAGCCGGCCGACGTCGTCACCGTCCCGTTCGTCACCGTCCCGTTCGTCACCGTCCCGCCGGAAGCCGCCGGCGTCGGCCCCGCCCCCGCGGACCTGTACCCGACGCCGGTCGCCGCGCTGCTGCAGCGCGCCCACCACCGGCTGCTCTCCGACGGCTGGTGCAGCGGCGCGCCGGCCGACGGCGAAGGCGCCCACTGCATGCAGGGAGCCGTCCGCGTCGAAGCCGGTGGCGACCGGGGCCTGGAGAGCAGCGCCCTCGCCGTGCTGCTGGAGACCGTCCGGCGCAGTTTCGGCGACCACGTCGACTCCGTGCCGGGCTTCAACGACGCCTTCGGCTCCGGCCGCGTCCCGGTCCGCATGGTCGGTCGGGCGGCCGCTCTCGCCGACGCCCGCGGCCTGTGACCGACCGCTATCGGAAGAGTGCCTCGGGCACTCGCCGGAGGCGCCGCGCGTTGTCGTGGTGACGGGAGGGGGAGTGACATGGCGGAGGTGGTCGACCTCGGGGACTTCGGCGCGGAGTTCCTGACGGACCCGCACCCTGTGTACGCGCGGCTGCGTGCCCGGGGGCCGGTGCACAGGGTGCGGTTGCCGCAGCCGGAGTCCCATCGCGAGGCCTGGCTCGTGGTGGGCTACGAGGAGGCGCGCGCCGCGCTCGCCGACCCACGGCTGTCCAAGGACACCGCCGAGATCGGGGTGAGGTTCCTCGACGAGGAACTGATCGGAAAGCATCTGCTGGCCGCCGACCCACCCCAGCACTCACGGCTGCGCGGCCTGGTCACGCGTGCGTTCACCGCCCGCCGGGTGGAGGCGCTGCGGCCCAGGATCCAGCAGATCGCCGACGACCTGCTGGACGCGATGCTCCCGCACGGCCGCGCCGACCTGGTGGACGCGTTCGCGTACCCGCTGCCGATCACGGTCATCTGCGAGCTGCTGGGCGTGCCCGAGCTGGACCGGGCCGCGTTCCGGGCGATGTCGACGGAGGTGGTCGCCCCCACCGACGGCGACCGCGAGTACGAGGCCGTACGGCGCCTCGGGGAGTACCTCACCGAGCTGATCGAGGACAAGCGCTGCGCCGGACCCGCCGACGACCTGCTCAGCGACCTGATCCGCACCACCGCCGAGGACGGCGACCGGCTCTCCCCGACGGAGCTGCGCGGCATGGCGTACATCCTGCTCGTCGCCGGCCACGAGACGACCGTCAACCTCCTGACCAACGGCGTGTACGCCCTGCTCACCCACCCCGGCCAGCTCGCCGCCCTGCGTGCCGACATGGGCCTGCTCGACGGCGCGATCGAGGAGATGCTGCGCTACGAGGGGCCGGTGGAGACGGCGACGTACCGGTTCGCCGCCGAGCCGATGGAGATCGCGGGTACGACCGTCGGGAAGGGCGAGGCGGTGCTGATCGGCCTCACCGCGGCCGGCCACGACGACGCCCGGTTTCCGGACCCGCACCGCTTCGACATACACCGAGACCCCCGCACCCACCTCGCCTTCGGCCACGGCATCCACTACTGCCTGGGCGCACCCCTCGCCCGCCTGGAAGCCCGCACGGCACTGCGCGCCCTCCTGGAGCGCGCCCCCGGCCTCGCGCTGGACGGCCCGCCCGGCCCTTACCTGCCGGGGATGCTGATGCGCGGGGTGCGAAGCCTGCCCGTGCGCTGGTGACGCCGGGCCCCGTGCGCCCCGCTCCTAGCGCAGCACCGGCTCCCGCCCCCCTGGCACCTCGCCGAGCCGGACGGGTCTGTGCTCCCTGCGGGACATTTCGCAGGCCTCGGCGATGCGCAGCGCCTGCAACGCCTCGCGGCCGTCGCACGGGTTGGCGCGCTCGCCCCGGACCACCTCGATGAAGGCGTTCAGCTCGGCCTCGTAGGCGGGCCCGAAGCGCTCCAGGAAGGTGGTCCACGGCTTGCTCGCGGCCGGCGGCCCGGTCGGCTCGGTGGACGCGATCGGCGTACGGTCGTCCAGCCCCACCACGATCTGGTCCAGCTCCCCGGCCAGCTCCATGCGCACGTCGTAGCCGGCGCCGTTCAGCCGCGTCGCGGTCGCCGTCGCCAGGGTGGCGTCGTCGAGGACGAGGACCACCGCCGCGGTGTCGACGTCCCCGGCCTCGCGGAACATCGTGGGACCGGCGTCCGACCCGGCGGCGTACACCTCCGTCACCTCGTGCCCGGTCACCCAGCGCAGGACGTCGAAGTCGTGGATGAGGGTGTCCCGGTACAGCCCACCGGACAGCGGCAGATACGCGGCCGACGGCGGCGCCTGGTCGGAGGTGGTCGCGCGCACGGTGTGCAGCCGGCCGAGCCGACCGGAGCGCACGGCCTCACGGGCGCCGCTGTAGCCCGCGTCGAAGCGGCGCTGGAAGCCCATCTGCAGGATGGTTCCGGCCGTCTCGACCTCGGCGATCGCGTGCAGCGAGCCGGGCAGGTCGAGCGCGATCGGCTTCTCGCAGAAGACCGGCAGCCCCGAGCGCGCGGCCCGGCCGATCAGATCGGCGTGGGCCGCGGTCGCCGTCGTGATCACCACCGCGTCCACGCCCCACCGGAAGATCTCGTCCATACCGGGCGCGGCGGTTTCCCCGAGCCGGTGCGCCAGCTCCTGCGCCCGCGTGGGATCCGCGTCCGTGAGGATCAGGGAGCCCACGTCACGGTGGCGGCTGAGCGTGTTCGCATGGATGGTGCCGATGCGGCCCGTCCCGATGACCCCGATGCGCATGAAGACAAAGTGGAGCCGGACCCACCGCACTGTCAATGTTTATGTCCGGACAATCGGACTACACAACTTCCCGTCAAAACGTCACGGAGCTACGCTCAGGCCCGTGCCGAAACCAGACGTGGACCCGAACGTGCAGCTCGATCTGAGTGTGGACCGCAGCTCGCCCGTGCCGTTGTACTTCCAGCTGTCCCAGCAGCTGGAGGCCGCGATCGAGAAGGGCGCGCTCACTCCCGGCAGCCTGCTGGGCAACGAGATCGAGCTCGCCGCGCGCCTCGGGCTGTCCCGGCCCACGGTCCGCCAGGCCATCCAGTCCCTGGTCGACAAGGGCCTGCTGGTGCGCCGCCGGGGCGTCGGCACGCAGGTGGTGCACAGCCAGGTCAAGCGCCCGCTGGAGCTGAGCAGTCTCTACGACGACCTGGAGGCGGCCGGGCAGCGTCCGGCCACGAAGGTCCTGGTCAACACCGTCGTCCCGGCGTCCGCCGAGGTGGCGGCCGCACTCGGCGTCGCGGAGGGCACCGATGTGCACCGCGTTGAGCGGCTGCGGCTGGCGCACGGGGAGCCGATGGCGTACCTGTGCAACTACCTGCCCAGCGGCCTGATCGAACCGGACACCGGGCAGCTGGAGGCGACCGGCCTCTACCGGCTGATGCGGTCCGCCGGGATCACGCTGCACAGCGCCCGCCAGTCCATCGGCGCCCGGGCCGCCACCGCCACCGAGGCGGAGCGGCTCCGCGAGAGCGAGGGCGCCCCGCTGCTGACCATGCAGCGCACGACGTTCGACGACACCGGCCGGGCGGTCGAGTACGGCACGCACACCTACCGCCCGAGCCGCTACTCCTTCGAGTTCCAGCTGCTCGTACGGCCCTGAGAGGCGCGCCCTCGAGGGCGTGATTCGTCGCAATGTCCGGACAATGCGACGGAGTCGCGCTCCCCGGCCGCGGGCCGCATCATCCCTGTGTTCGATACTGGGGCGTTTGGGGTCGGTGGGATGACCGGCCCTGGCTACCGAAGAACACAGCAAGAAGGGCACGGCCTCGTGGCACGGTTTCGGACCGGGTTTCGCACCTGGGTAGGCATCGCGGTGGCAGGAGCGCTCTGCGCGTCCCTCGCGGGATGCAGCAGCACGGGCGGCAAGCGCGCCGAGGACGCCCGCAAGGCCGCGGCCGCGCAGGGGAAGGCCGCGGTGAACACGCCCCGATGGACCTTCGCCATGATCACCCACTCGGGCGACGGCGACACCTTCTGGGACATCGTCCAAAGCGGCGCCGAGCAGGCCGCCGTCAAGGACAACATCAAGTTCCTGTACTCCCACGACGACGAGGCCCAGCAGCAGGCGCAGCTGGTGGACGCGGCCGTCGACAAGAAGGTCGACGGCATCATCGTCACCCTCGCCAAGCCGGACGCGATGAAGGCCGCCGTCGCCCGCGCGGTCAAGGCGGGCATTCCCGTGGTCACCGTGAACTCGGGCTCGGCGGAGTCGAAGGAGTTCGGCGCGCTCACACACATCGGCCAGGACGAGACCATCGCCGGCCAGGCGGTCGGCGAGGAGCTGAACGAGCGTGGCCGTGAGAAGGCGCTCTGCATCCTGCACGAACAGGGCAACGTCGGTCACGAGCAGCGCTGCGCCGGTCTGAGGGAGACCTTCGACGGTACCGTGCAGAACCTCTACGTCACCGGCACCAGCATGCCCGACGTGCAGTCCGCCATCGAGGCCAAGCTCCAGTCCGACAGCTCGGTCGACGCCGTCGTGACCCTGGGAGCCCCGTACGCCGACACCGCCGTGAAGGCCAAGCAGGGCGCGGGCAGCGACGCCGAGATCGACACCTTCGACCTGAACGCCAAGGTCGCCGCCGGTCTGAAGGACGGCACCCTCGGCTTCGCCGTCGACCAGCAGCCCTACCTCCAGGGCTACGAGGCCGTCGACCTGCTGTGGCTGTACAGGTACAACGCCGACGTCCTCGGCGGCGGCAAGCCGGTGCTCACCGGCCCGCAGATCATCACCAAGGACCAGGCGGGCGCCCTCGCCGAGTACACCGAGCGGGGCACCCGATGACGGCGCTCGCTGACGAAAGGATTCTGCACAGCTCGCCGCTGCGGAAGCTGCTCGGCCGTCCGGAACTGGGCTCCGTCGTCGGGGCCGCCGCCGTCTTCCTCTTCTTCGCCCTGGCCGCCGACAGCTTCCTGAAGGCGTCGAGCCTGAGCACGGTCCTCTACGCCTCCTCGACGATCGGCATCATGGCGGTCCCGGTCGCGCTGCTGATGATCGGCGGCGAGTTCGACCTGTCCGCGGGCGTCATGGTGACCTCGTCCGCCCTGGTCTCCTCGATGTTCAGCTTCCAGATGACGGCGAACGTCTGGGTCGGCGTCGGCGTCTCCCTGTTCGTCACCCTCGCCATCGGCGCCTTCAACGGCTTCATGCTCACCCGCACCAAACTGCCGAGCTTCATCATCACGCTGGGCACCTTCCTGATGCTGACCGGCATGAACCTCGGCTTCACCAAGCTGATCTCCGGCACGGTCTCCACCAAGACCATCGCCGACATGGAGGGCTTCCCCAGCGCGCACGACGTCTTCGCCTCCACGCTCACCGTCGGCGGGGTCAACTTCAAGATCACGATTCTGTGGTGGTTCGCGCTGGTCGCCCTCGCCAGCTGGATCCTGCTGCGCACCCGCGCCGGCAACTGGATCTTCGCGGTCGGCGGGAACCAGGACGCGGCCCGCGCGGTCGGCGTCCCGGTGGCCCGGACCAAGATCGGCCTCTACATGGGGGTGGCGCTCGGCGCCTGGATCTCCGGCCAGCACCTGCTCTTCTCGTACGACGTCGTCCAGTCCGGCGAGGGCGTCGGCAACGAGCTGATCTACATCATCGCCGCCGTCATCGGCGGCTGCCTGATCACCGGTGGCTACGGCAGCGCGGTCGGCTCGGCGGTCGGCGCGTTCATCTTCGGCATGACCAGCAAGGGCATCGTCTTCGCCGAGTGGAACCCCGACTGGTTCAAGTTCTTCCTCGGAGCGATGCTGCTCCTCGCGACCCTGCTCAACGCCTGGGTCCGCAAGCGCGCGGAGGCGACCAAGTGACGCAAGCGGCGGAACGCAGGGCACTCGTGGAGCTGTCCGGCGTCAGCAAGCACTACGGCAACGTCCGCGCCCTCGAAGGTGTCTCCCTGGAGGTGCACGCCGGGGAGATCACCTGCGTGCTGGGCGACAACGGCGCCGGCAAGTCCACCCTCATCAAGATCATCGCCGGACTGCACCAGCACGACGGCGGCACCCTGCGCATCGACGGCGAGGAGACCCGTCTCGGCTCCCCGCGCGACGCACTGGACCGTGGGATCGCGACCGTCTACCAGGACCTGGCCGTCGTCCCGCTGATGCCGGTCTGGCGCAACTTCTTCCTCGGCTCCGAGCCCCGCAAGGGCGCCGGTCCCCTCAAGCGCATGGACGTCGACCTCATGCGCCGCACCACCCACTCCGAACTCCTGCGCATGGGCATCGACCTGCGCGACGTCGACCAGCCCATCGGCACCCTCTCCGGCGGCGAGCGCCAGTGCGTGGCGATCGCACGGGCCGTCCACTTCGGCGCCAAGGTGCTCGTCCTGGACGAGCCCACGGCGGCGCTCGGCGTGAAGCAGTCCGGGGTCGTTCTGAAGTATGTGGCGGCGGCACGGGATCAGGGTCTGGGTGTTGTTTTGATCACCCACAATCCGCATCACGCGTACCTGGTCGGCGACCGTTTCGTGCTGCTGAAGCGCGGCACCATGGCGGGCAGCCACACCAGTGACTCGATCACGCTCGACGAGCTGACACGGCAGATGGCAGGCGGAAACGAGCTCGACGATCTCCGCCACGAGCTCCGGCGCGGCTAGCGGCACGAGGGCTGCGGGAAGGGTGACGACGAGCCGCACCCGGCGGGCGACCCGGGGCTCCCGGCCCATCCCCTTACCGCACCCAGAGTCACGGTGAGGCAGAATCGGGCCCGATGAGCACCTACCGCGACCTCGCCTTCCCCAAGGCCCTGAGCAACGCCCGGGTGACCGGCGGCGCCCCCATCGGCTCACGGCGCGCGACTGCGCTGCGCACCGTGGGCACCCGGGAGCGCCGTTCCCACCTGACCGCACCCCGCGTGCCCACCGTCGGCATCGACATCGGCGGCACCAAGGTGATGGCGGGTGTCGTGGACGCCGACGGCAACATCCTCGAGAAGCTCCGCACGGAGACCCCGGACAAGTCCAAGAGCCCCCGGGTCGTCGAGGACACCATCGTCGAGCTGGTCCTGGACCTGTCCGACCGCCACGACGTGCACGCGGTCGGCATCGGCGCGGCCGGCTGGGTCGACGCCGAGCGCAACCGCGTCCTGTTCGCCCCGCACCTGTCCTGGCGCAACGAGCCGCTGCGCGACCGTCTCGCCAGCCGCCTCTCCGTCCCGGTCCTGGTCGACAACGACGCCAACACCGCCGCCTGGGCCGAGTGGCGCTTCGGCGCCGGACGCGGCGAGGACCACCTGGTCATGATCACGCTGGGGACCGGCATCGGCGGCGCGATCCTGGAGGACGGCCAGGTCAAGCGCGGCAAGTTCGGTGTGGCCGGTGAGTTCGGTCATATGCAGGTCGTGCCCGGCGGCCACCGCTGCCCGTGCGGCAACCGCGGCTGCTGGGAGCAGTACAGCTCCGGCAACGCGCTGGTCCGCGAGGCGCGCGAACTGGCCGCGGCCGACTCCCCGGTGGCGTACGGGCTCATCGAGCACGTCAAGGGCAGCATCGGTGACATCACCGGCCCGATCATCACCGAGCTGGCCCGCGAGGGCGACGCGATGTGCATCGAACTGCTCCAGGACATCGGCCAGTGGCTCGGCGTCGGCATCGCCAACCTGGCCGCCGCCCTCGACCCGTCGTGCTTCGTGATCGGCGGCGGGGTCTCGGCCGCCGACGACCTCCTCATCGGCCCCGCCCGGGATGCCTTCAAGCGCCACCTCACCGGCCGCGGCTACCGCCCCGAGGCCCGCATCGTCCGCGCCCAGCTCGGCCCCGAAGCCGGCATGGTCGGCGCCGCCGACCTCGCCCGTCTGGTGGCCCGCCGCTTCCGGCGCGCCAAACGCCGCAGGGTCGAGCGGTACGAACGCTACGAGCGCTACGCGGAGGCCCGCCGCGGCCAGGAGTCCCTGTGACGAGCGCGCTGCCGCAGCAGGCCGGCCTCACCGGCGACACACAGGCCCCGGCGGAGGACCGCCGCCATGTGATCCGCCGCAGGGCGCTCACCCTGCTCATCATCGTGCTGCTCATCGGCGTCCCCGCCGGCTATCTGGTGATCTCCGCCAACCAGAGCCGCGCCAGCGGCAAGGACAAGGAGGAGAAGTACTCGGCGCGGGGGCTGACCGTGGGCTGGCCGTCGAAGGTGCAGCGGAGGCTGTACCAGGTGCCGATACCGCATCCGGCCAACAAGGTCGCCTGGTACGAGACGAACAACTGGAAGACCAGCCGGCTGTACGTGCAGTTCCAGACCACTCAGGCCGGGCTGGACGCCTTCCTCAAGAAGGTGGGCGTCGAGCGGAGCGAGCTGATCAAGAGCGACATCACCATCGGCGCGCGCGACCGGCACGTCACGGGCTGGAAGTTCTCCGGCGCGGGCGCCCGGCCCGGCGCGAACTGGGGCCTGGTTCACCAGCAGAAGAACCCGAGGCCGACGCATGACATCGTGGTGAACACGGGCAATCCGACGTACCCGATGGTCTACGTGGTCTCGCGGCTGATCCCCTGACCGGTCCGCTCCGCCCGTCCTCCCACGAGGTCGTCGCCTTCACCCTGGTCATCGTTCATCCGGCCCTGTCCCTTCCGCAGGGCCGATTGTCGGACCCCGCCCGTAGAGTCGAAGACGAGTGATCCGATGTGCGGGCGGGAGGTGACAGGACGTATGGGCGAAGCCGTGTCCGTGCCCGCTCGGCTGGCCGCCGTCTTCCTTCCCGCGCCCGTGCCCCGTGAGGGACGCGTGGCCTTCTGGGACCCGGACGACGGGGGCACGGCGCCCGTGCCCGGCCTCACCTCCACCCCGCTGACAGTCGTACGACCCCATGGGGCCGGGGTCCGCCGCAAGGAGACGCCGGCGCTGACCCTGCCGGTGGGCGAGGCACTCCCGTCGCTCGTCCGCGCCCGGCACGATCCGGCCGCCCACCCCGCCACGGCCTGCTGGGGTGCCGCCGCCCTGCACGCCCTGCGGCTCGTTGCCCGCGGGCGCCTGCTGCCCGGCCTGACACCCACCGGGCACGACGCCTGGCGCGCCGGCCCCCTCGACCCGGACGACATCGCCCACCTGCGCGCGGTGGCCGCCGCACTGCCCTACGAAGGGCATGCCGTGCCGCTGCCCGGTCCGGGCCCGCTGCGGCTGCCCGGGCCGGAGGCGCTGGTGCGGGCGTTCCTGGACGCGGTCGCGGACACCCTGCCGCGCACCCCCGCCGCCGCTGCCGCCTGCGGCAGGCCCTTCGCGGCCCTCCCGCCGCAGCGCCTGCCCGCCGCCCACGAGTGGGCCGCGGAGGTCGCCGCCGGGATGGACGCGGGCGTGCGGATCTCGTTGCGCCTGGACCTGGCGGCGCACGACCTGTTCGAGACCGGGGACGACGGCGACCGGATGCGCCGGGCGGGCGCCGCGATCGTCCAGGTCCACAGCCTCGCCGACCCGACGCTCGTCGTGGACGTGGCAGCGCTGTGGGCGGGGGACGCCGGCGCCGACTTCGGTCCCCGCGCGCGGGTGGACGCCGCTCTCGCGGTCCGGCGCGCGGCGCGCGTCTGGGCGCCGCTGGCCCGGCTCGCCGAGCAGGACGTGCCCGACGTGCTCGCCCTGTCCGAGCCCGAGCTCGGTGACCTGCTGGGCGTGGCGGCCTCGCGGCTGGCCGCGGCGGGCGTCGCCGTGCACTGGCCCCGCGACCTCGCCCGCGACCTGACGGCGGCCGCGGTGGTACGGCCCGCACCGGGCTCGGCGACCGACGGCACCGGCTTCTTCGAGAGCGAGGAACTGCTCCAGTTCCGCTGGCAGCTGGCGCTCGGCGGGGAGCCGCTCAGCGAGGCCGAGATGGACGCGCTCGCCGAGGCCCACCGTCCCGTCGTACGGCTGCGGGACCAGTGGGTCCTGGTCGACCCCGCACTCGTCCGCAAGGCCCGCAAGCGCGAACTGGGCCTGCTCGACCCGGTGGACGCCCTGTCCGTCGCCCTCACCGGCACCACGGAGGTCGACGGCGAGCAGGTCGAGGCGGTGCCGGTCGGCGCGCTGGCCGCCCTGCGGGACCGTCTCACCGCCGGGGTCCGGCCCGCCGAGGCGCCCGCCGGGCTCCGTGCCACCCTTCGCGACTACCAGCTGCGGGGCCTGGCCTGGCTCGACCTGATGACGTCCCTCGGCCTCGGCGGCTGCCTCGCCGACGACATGGGACTCGGCAAGACGGTCACCGTCATCGCCCTTCACCTCAAGCGGGCCCGCACCGAACCCACCTTGGTGGTCTGCCCGGCCTCCCTGCTGGGCAACTGGCAGCGGGAGATCGAGCGTTTCGCCCCGGGTGTACCCGTCCGCCGCCACCACGGCACCGAACGCACCCTGTCCAGCCTCGACGGCGGCTTCGTCCTCACCACGTACGGCACCATGCGGTCGGCGGCGGCGACGCTGGCCCAGCAGAAGTGGGGCATGGTCGTCGCCGACGAGGCGCAGCACGTCAAGAACCCGTACTCGGCGACGGCGAAGGCCCTGCGCACGATCCCGACGCCCGCCCGCGTCGCCCTGACCGGCACCCCCGTCGAGAACAACCTCTCCGAGCTCTGGGCGCTGCTGGACTGGACGACGCCCGGTCTGCTCGGTCCGCTGAAGTCCTTCCGCGCCCGGCACGCCCGCGCCGTGGAGAACGGCGAGGACGAGGAGGCAGTGGCCCGGCTCGCCCGCCTCGTCCGCCCGTTCCTGCTGCGCCGCAAGAAGTCCGACCCCGGCATCGTCCCCGAACTGCCGCCCAAGACGGAGACCGACCACCCGGTGCCGCTCACCCGGGAACAGGGCGCGCTGTACGAGGCGGTGGTGCGCGAGTCGCTGCTGGCCATCGAGACGGCGGAGGGCATCGCGCGCCGCGGCCTGGTGCTCAAGCTGCTGACCTCGCTGAAGCAGATCTGCGACCACCCGGCGCTGTACCTGAAGGAGGAGCACGGCCCGTACGGCGGTGACCGGCTCGCCGCCCGCTCCGGCAAACTCGCCCTGCTGGACGAGTTGCTGGACACGCTGCTCGCGGAGGACGGTTCGGCGCTGGTCTTCACGCAGTACGTCGGTATGGCCCGCCTGATCACCGCTCACCTCGCCGCCCGGGCCGTCCCGGTGGACCTCTTGCACGGCGGCACGCCCGTGCCGGAACGCGAGCGCATGGTGGACCGCTTCCAGGACGGTGCCACCCCGGTGCTGGTCCTGTCCCTCAAGGCCGCCGGCACCGGACTGAACCTCACGCGCGCGGGCCATGTCGTCCACTTCGACCGCTGGTGGAACCCGGCGGTGGAGGAACAGGCCACCGACCGCGCCTACCGCATCGGCCAGACCCAGCCCGTGCAGGTCCACCGCCTCATCACCGAGGGCACGGTGGAGGACCGCATCGCCGAGATGCTGGAGGCCAAGCGCGCCCTGGCCGACGCGATCCTCGGCTCCGGAGAGGCGGCCCTCACGGAGCTGACGGACCGTGAGCTGTCCGACCTCGTGTCACTGCGGAGGGCATCGTGACGGGGGAACGAGGGCGGTTCGGTGCGCGGGGTGACGGCGGGGTGCCCGACGAGGGCCGGATACCGGGCGAGGAGGAGGCCGGGGCGGCCGAAGGCCCGGACGACCGGGGCGAGCCGGTTCAGGAGACGGGGCGGGCGGGGCCCGCAGATGTGGCGCGGCGGGCTCTGTGGGCTGCCCGGGGGCAGGGGAGCGGGGCGCAGGAGGCCGGTGAGACGGGGGAGCCGAGCGACGCGGGGGAGGGGCGGAGCCTGTCCGGTGGGCAGCGTCCGGAC
Organism: Streptomyces sp. NPDC086077; assembly: GCF_040686175.1. NCBI lineage: Bacteria > Bacillati > Actinomycetota > Actinomycetes > Kitasatosporales > Streptomycetaceae > Streptomyces > Streptomyces sp. NPDC086077. The sequence goes on from NZ_JBFBJT010000002.1 coordinate 66,350, forward strand.
GCCGCCGCCACGGACGCCCCCGGACCGGACGAGCCCTCAAGCCCCGCTGGCGGCCATGAGCCTCGGCCGGGTGACGCCGCCCGGGCGGCGCTGCGACGGGCGGTGTCGGCCCGGCGGGCGGTTGCCGGGGAGACCGGGGAGGGTGAGGCATCGGGGGGTGGGGCGGACCGTGGACCCGGCGGGTCGTCGGAGACCGGCGCCTTGGGTGGGCCTTCGGAGGGCGGTGCCTTCGGGGCGGTGGCGGAGGCCGGTGCCTTGGGTGGGCCTTCGGAGGGCGGTGCCTTCGGGGCGGTGGCGGAGGCCGGTGCCTTCGGTGAGATCCCGGACGCCGGTGCCTTCGGCGAGGTCCCGGGCTCCAGTGCCCCCCGTGAGGTCCCGGATTCCAGTACTCGCAGTGAAGTCCGGGGCGCCGACACCTCGGCGACGGCCCCGTCGTCCACCCGGCCCGCCGACGTCGCGCGGGACGCGTTGCGGGCGGCCCGGAGCCAGCGGGAGGCGCAGCAGGCGCGGGAGGACGTCGGGACCACGGGCGTCGAGCCGGTGCGCCCGAGCACGCCACGCCGTCCGGCGGATCGGTCACGACGACCGCGTGCGTTGGGGGAATTGGCCGCCGACGCCTTCAAGGGGCCGGCTCCGACGGACGCGTCCCACGAGCGGCACACCACCGATGACGGCCCCGGGCCGACGACTTCGTCCGCGCAACCCTCCGACATGCGCCCGGAGCACGACGGTCCCACCGCCCCGGCACTCCCCGGCACGCCCTCGGATCACGCCGCTCCGGTTGCCGCGTCCGCACGCGCCCCCCGCTCCATGGCCTCCCCGCATCGTGACGGCGACCTGCGTCGCACCTTCCCGGCCTTCCCGCCCCGCCTCCCGGGCGACGACGCGTCCTTCGCCGAGACCTGGTGGGGCAACGCCTGGATCAGCGCGCTGGAGCGGGGCGCGCTGGACGTCGAGCGGCTGGCGCGCGGACGTGGTTACGCCCAACAGGGCCGTGTGGACGCCATCACGGTGACCCCCGGCCTCGTCCTGGCCTACGTCCGCGGCAGCCGCCCCCGGCCGTACCGGGTGCAGGTACGGCTGCGGACGCTTCAGGACGCGGACTGGGAGCGGTTCCTGGACGCCGCCGCCGACCGGCCGGGCCACATCGCCGCGTTGCTGGACAAGGAGATGCCCCAGTCGCTGGCGGACGGCGACGTCCCGCTGCTTCCCGTCGCCGGTGACCTCGACCCGCGGTGCAGTTGCCCCGACCGCGGCCACCCCTGCAAGCACGCCGCCGCTCTCTGCTACCAGACGGCACGTCTGCTCGACGCCGACCCCTTCGTGCTGCTTCTGCTGCGCGGGCGGGGCGAACGGGAAGTGCTCGACGCCCTCTCCCGCCGCAACGCCACCCGGGCGGCCCGCGCCGCCCAGGAGAAGGAACCGGCCCCGCTGCCGGGCATCCGGGCGACCGACGCGCTGGCCCGACGCGAACTCCCGCCGCCACCAGGCCCATTGCCCGCCCCGCCGCACCCCGAGCAGCCCCCGGTGTACCCCGGGGCCCCGGGCGGCCCGGATCCCTTCGCGCTGGACCAGCTGGCCACGGACGCCGCGGCCCGCGCCCACGCGCTGCTCGTCACCGGCCGCGATCCGGTGGCGGAGCTGACGTTGTGGCAGGACGCGGTACGGCTCGCGGCGGCCCGTCCCGGCTCCGGCCTCACCGCCGGCACCCGCGCCCTGTACTCCTCGCTCGCCTTCGCCGTGGGCCGTACGCCGGCGGAGCTGGCGCGTGCGGTCGCCGCCTGGCGGCAGGGCGGCCTCGACGGTCTCGCCGTCCTCGAAGAGCCCTGGGATCCACCGGCCGGCCGCTTCGACCGTGCTCGCCCCCTGCTCCTCGCCGCCGACCTGCCGGCCTTCCGCCCCTGGCGCAACCGCCTCACCCACCCGAACGGCCACGTCCAGCTCCGCCTGGGCCACGACGGACTCTGGTACGCCTACGAGTCCGAACCGGGCCAGGACGACTGGTGGCCCCGAGGCACGCCCGATCCCGATCCGGTCGGCGCCCTCACGGGCCTCGGCGGCGCGGACGACCTCTGACCTACGTCCCCAGAGGGGGAAGTGCACCGGACGTCCACCACCGAGCTCGGCAAGCCCTGAAGGCACCCGCCGGTCGCCTCGGCGCTCACCGGCCGGTGGGTGCCGGTTCCCTGGTCACACCTCCGAAGTCCGCCCTCGAAGTGCTGCGAGACCAGCGAGGCGTCCCGCGCCCCGCCGTCGACTTCGGCGGTCCGGACCTGCGCGACAGAGGGCGTACCCGCCGCCAAGCCCACGGGCGGCCGCCGGCTGATCCGCATGCAGGGGGCCGGGTACCACCCCCGTCCGCGTGTATGGGGGCCGGGGCCTCCGGCTCCCGGCCCACCCCTGCCGGCCCCCACCTGGAGCATCCCCGCTCAGCCGACTCCGCCCATCGCCGTTAGCGTGCTGTGGAGGATGTTGCGTCGGCGAGGACGGGGAAGCACACGATGGCCACTGACGAAGGGCACGACGTCACCCACCCCCTCGCCCCGGCCGGCCGGGTCCCCGACGACCACGTGATCGTCATCTGCGGGGCGACCGGCGACCTGGCGCGGCGCAAGCTGCTGCCGGGTCTGTTCCATCTGGCCAAGGCGGGCCTGCTGCCCGCGCGGTACCGCGTCGTCGGCACGGCACCCGCCGCCGACTCCCTCGGGGACGCGGAGTTCCGCGAGCACGCCCGGCAGGCCGTCGCCCAGTTCAGCCGGGCGGCACCCGGGGGGCCCGAGTGGCAGGCCTTCGAGGACACGCTCTCCTTCGGGGCCGCCGACCCCGGCGACACGACCCCCCTGCAGTCCGCCGTACGGGAGGCCGAGCGGGCCATCGGCGGCAGCCCTCGGCGGCTGTTCCATCTCGCCGTGCCGCCGGTCGCGTTCGGCTCCGTCGTCACGATGCTCGGCGCGTCCGGGCTGGCCGAGGACGCCCGGGTGATCGTGGAGAAGCCCTTCGGCACGGACCTCGCGTCGGCCCGCGCCCTCAACGACACCCTGCACGCCGTCTTCGCCGAGTCCCGCGTCTTCCGCATCGACCACTTCCTCGGCAAGGAGTCCGTCGACAACATCCTCGCCCTGCGCTTCGCCAACGGGCTGTTCGAGCCGATCTGGAACCGCGAGCACATCAGCCATGTCCAGATCGACGTGCCGGAGAGCATCGACATCCAGGGCCGCGCCCGGTTCTTCGAGGGCACCGGCACTTTCCGGGACATGATCGTCACCCACCTCTTCCAGCTCCTCGGCTTCGTGGCGATGGAACCGCCGGCGGCACTCGACGCGCGCTCCCTGCGGGAGGAGAAGGACAAGGTCTTCCGCACACTGCGGCCCCTGGACCCGGCGCATGTGGTGCGCGGCCAGTACGAGGGCTACCGCGGCGAGCAGGGAGTGGCCCCCGCCTCCGACACCGAGACCTTCGCCGCGCTCCGCGTCGAGATCGACAACTGGCGCTGGGCCGGGGTGCCCTTCTACCTCCGCTCGGGCAAGGCGCTGGCCGAGGGACGGCACATGGTCACCCTCACCTTCCGGCAGCCGCCCCTGCGGATGTTCCCGGCCGACGTCCACGACGACGGCACGGCCCGTGGTTGCAACTCGCTCGCGATCGACTTCGACGACCCCGGCAGCATCACCACGCGCTTCCTGGCCAAGGAGCCCGGCCCCGAGATGCGGCTGGGACAGACCGAGATGGTCTTCGACTACGCCGGCTCCTTCGTGCAGGACCACGCCCTGGAGGCCTACGAGCACCTGATCCTGGAGGCCATGCTGGGCGACCAGTCCCTGTTCACCAGCGCGGAGGGCATCGACCGCCTGTGGGAGGTCGCCGAACCCCTGCTGAAGGACCCGCCGCCCGTGGAACCGTACGCCAGAGGCTCCTGGGGGCCGGAGGGCATCCACCGGCTCGTACGGCCCCACCAGTGGTATCTGCCGGACGGACGGTGAGTCATGCTGGGCCTTCCCGATCACATCCGAGCCTGTCTGTTCGACCTCGACGGTGTGCTGACGCAGACCGCGAAGGTCCACGCCGCCGCCTGGAAGGAGACGTTCGACGCCTTCCTGCGCCGGCGCGCCGACCGGGAGGGCGGCACCTACGTGCCCTTCGACGCCGGCAAGGACTACGACGACCACGTGGACGGCCGGCCCCGCGAGGACGGCGTACGCGCCTTCCTCGCGTCGCGCGGCATCGAACTTCCCGAGGGCGCACCCGACGACGGGCCCGACCGCGACACCGTGCAGGGCGTGGGCAACCGCAAGAACGAGCTGGTGCTCCGCCTGATCCGCGAGCAGGGCGTGGAGCCCTACGAGGGCTCGGTGGCCTATCTGCGGGCGGCCCGGGACGCAGGTCTGCGGCGCGCCGTCGTCTCCTCCAGCGCCAACTGCCACGACGTGCTGGTCGCGGCCGGTATCGAGGACCTCCTCGAAGAACGCGTGGACGGCATCACCCGGCGCGAGCAGGGCCTGCGCGGCAAGCCCGCCCCCGACACCTATCTCGCCGGTGCCCGGCTCCTCGGCGTCGACCCCGCCGCGGCGGCGGTGTTCGAGGACGCCCTCGCCGGTGTGGAGGCGGGGCACGCCGGGCACTTCGGCGTCGTCGTCGGCGTCGACCGGGTCGGGCAGTCGGCAAAACTTCGCCGGCACGGGGCGGACCTCGTCGTGACCGACCTGGCCCAACTCCTGGAGGAGCAGAGGTGATCAGCCACCCGTCGTTCGCCTGCGAGCCCTGGCTGCTGCGCGAGACCGAGCTGAGTCTTGAGGTCCTCGCCCAGAGCGAGTCCGTCTTCGCCCTGGCCAACGGGCACATCGGCTGGCGCGGCAACCTCGACGAGGGCGAACCGCACGGACTGCCCGGCGCGTACCTGAACGGCGTCCACGAGGTGCACCCGCTGCCGTACGGCGAGTCCGGCTACGGCTACCCGGAGTCCGGCGAGACGGCCGTCAACGTCACGGACGGCAAGATCGTCCGGCTGCTCGTCGACGACGAGCCGTTCGACCTGCGCTACGGCGAACTAGTCGCCCACGAGCGTGTGCTGGACTTCCGCACCGGTGTGCTGAGCCGGACCGTCGACTGGATCAGCCCGGCGGGGACGGGGGCCCGCGTGGTCTCCCGGCGCCTGGTCTCCTTCGCCCAGCGGTCGATCGCCGCCGTGGAGTACGTGGTGGAGCCGCTCGACACCGCCATCACCGTGGCCGTCCAGTCGGAGCTGGTCGCCAACGAACAGCTCCCGCGCACCTCCGGCGACCCCCGGGTCTCCGCCGTGATCGACACACCGCTGCGCGCGGAGGAGGACTTCGCCCAGGACACCCGGCTGCGCCTGCTGCACTGCACCGGCCACAGCGACCAGCGGGTGGGGGTCGCGGCCGACCATCTCGTGCAGGGGCCCGAGGGCACGTCCTGGTCGGCCGAGAGCGAGCCCGACGTCAGCCGCTTCACCGTCACCGCCACCCTGGCACCCGGACAGCGGCTGCGGCTCGTGAAGTTCGTGGCGTACGGCTGGTCGGCCCAGCGGTCACTGCCCGCCGTACGGGACCAGGTGGAGGGCGCGGTCGCCGCCGCCCGCAGCTCCGGGTGGGAGGGCCTGCTCGCCGAACAGCGGGAGTACCTGGACGACTTCTGGTCCCGGGCGGACGTCGAGGTGGACGGTGACCAGAAGATCCAGCAGGCCGTCCGCTTCGCTCTGTTCCACGTGCTCCAGGCGGCGGCGCGTGCCGAGCGTCGCGCCGTACCGGCCAAGGGCCTGACCGGCACCGGCTACGACGGGCACGCGTTCTGGGACACGGAGTCGTTCGTGCTGCCCGTGCTCAGCTACACCGCTCCGGGGGCCGTCGCCGCGGCACTGCGCTGGCGGCACGAGATGCTGCCCGAGGCCCTGGAGCGGGCCCGCCAGCTCGGCCTGGCCGGCGCGGCGTTCCCCTGGCGGACCATCAGTGGGGCGGAGTGCTCCGCCTACTGGCCCGCCGGCACGGCCGCGTTCCACGTCGACGCGGACATCGCCGACGCGGTGGTGCGGTACGTGGCCGCGACGGGCGACGAGGAGTTCGAGCGCGGGCCGGGGCTGGAACTCCTCGTGCACACCGCCCGGTTGTGGCACTCGCTGGGCCGTGCGGACGCCGAGGGTGTCTTCCACGTCGACGGGGTGACGGGGCCGGACGAGTACAGCGCCATCGCCCGCGACAACCTCTACACGAACCTGATGGCCCGCCGGAACCTGCGCGCCGCCGCGGCCTGCGCGCTCCGGTTCGCCGACGAGGCGGCGGAACTGGGAGCCACGGCCGAGGAGGCCGCCGCCTGGCAGGCCGCCGCGGACCGCATGGCCGTGCCGTACAACGAACAGCTCGGCGTCCACGAGCAGTCGGCGGGCTTCACCACCCTTGAGCGCTGGGACTTCGAGGCGACGGCGCCGGAGCAGTACCCCCTGCTGCTGCACTTCCCGTACTTCGACCTCTACCGCAAGCAGGTCGTCAAGCAGGCCGATCTCGTCCTGGCCATGATGACCTGCCCCGACGCGTTCACCAAGGAGGAGAAGGCCCGGAACTTCGCCTACTACGAGGCCCTCACCGTCCGGGACTCCTCCCTCTCCGCCTGCTGCCAGGCCGTCCTCGCCGCCGAGACCGGACATCTCCGGCTCGCCTGGGACTACCTGGGCGAGGCCGCCCTCATGGACCTCGAGGACCTGGAGCACAACACCCGTGACGGGCTGCACATCGCCTCCCTCGCGGGCACCTGGGTCGCGCTGGTCGTGGGCCTCGGAGGCATGCGCCAGTACGGCGGTGCGGGCGCCGGCGAGCCGCTGGTGGGCTTCGCGCCCCGCCTCCCCGCGGCGCTGACCCGGCTCGCCTTCACCGTGCTGATCCGGGGCCGCAGACTGCGCGTCGAGATCCGCGGTGACGAGGCACGCTATGTCCTCCTGGAGGGCGAGCCCCTGGACCTGCTGCACCACGGCGATCGGTTCACCGTCACCGCCGGCGAACCGATCGGTCACGCCGTGCCGCCCGCCCCCACCCATCCGGAGCCCCGCCAGCCCCGGGGACGGGAGCCCCTGCCGTGCGTGCCGGCCGGCCCGGGAGACGCCGCTCAGCCTTAAGTCGCCGCGAGATCAGGTCAGTTGCTATCCGATCAGTGCCCCCGTACGTCACACTGCCTTCGAGGGGAACACCGTTAGTAGGGGGCTGGGGCATGGGCATGTCCGGTTGGAGACCAGCCGTGGCCGCGGTGACCGGAACGCTGCTGCTGGCGGGGTGCACCAGTGGCGCGGACGACGCCTCCGATCCGACGGAGACGTCCGAACGGCCCGCGGCCGACGCGAGCACCGGCCCGTCGCCGTCCGCGTCGCCCTCGGACGAGCCGTACACCGTGGCGGACGACAGGGCGCCCAGGACACGGGCCGAGGCGGTCGCGTTCGTGCGCGGGCTCGCCGTACGGCCGGACTACTTCGGCGCCGGGTTCCGCAAGCGTGAGCCCCACGAGAGCGATCCGGCCGAGTGGGCCGTGCTGGGCGAGGACTGCCTGTGGCGTCGCGAGCCCCTGCCGGACGGCGTCCTGGCCAGCCTCACCAGGGCATTCGTGCTCCCGGAGGCGGACGGCAAGGAGCCGGTGCAGGTCTCGCTCACCGTCACGGTCCACGACGACGCCCTCGCCGCGCGCCGGGACATGGCCGGTTCCCTGGAGGACGCCCTGCGCTGTCCGGAGCAGCGGCTGAACGCCACGGTGCGGGTGCGCGGCCTGTTCTCCAGGGCCGACCCCTTCACCGAGCAGCGCAACGCCATCAGCGACGACGACCTCACCGAGTCCGGAACGTATGTGGTGGACGGCGAGAAGGGGGCCCACCCCTTCCACTGGTCGAAGTTCCGGCTCGGCCCGGTGACCGTCGGCGCCACCGCCCGCATCGGTGCCGGCCGCACGGAGGAGGAGGAGTCCACCGTCTCCGCGGACATCGCCAAGGGGGTGGGTTTCGTCGCCGCCGACATCGACCGGGAGGCGGCCTCCGACGAGGCGGCCGGCAAGTCCGGCGACAGGACGCCAGGAGCCGGCACCGCCGGTGGGACGGAGACCGCGCGATGAGTGAGCCGCTGCTGCCGTCCGACCCGTCGCGCATCGCAGCGTTCCGCCTGTTGCGCAGGCTGGGCGCGGGCGGCATGGGCGTGGTCTACCTGGGGCGCACCGACGCGGGGAAGCTCGCCGCGGTCAAGGTGATCCAGACCGACGGCGCGGGCGACGACGACTTCAGGACCCGCTTCGCACGCGAGGTGGACCTGGCCCGGCGGGTCGAGAGCCCCTGGGTCGTGCCGGTCCTCGACGCGGACGCCGAGGCGCGCGAGCCGTGGCTGGCCACGGAGTTCGTCCCCGGCCCCGCCCTCGCCGAGGCGGTGGCCGCGCACGGACCGCTGCCCGCGCGCGCCGCCCGCGTGCTCGGCGGACGACTGGCCGAGGCGTTGACGAGCGTGCACGCGGCCGGACTGGTCCACCGGGACGTGAAACCGGGCAACGTCCTGCTGGCCCTGGACGGACCGCGGCTGATCGACTTCGGTGTCGCGCGGGCCCTGGACGACACGGCGCTCACCGCGTCGGGCGTCGTCGTCGGCACCCCCGGCTTCCTCGCCCCGGAACAGGCGCGGGGGGAGGACGCCACGGCCGCGAGCGACGTCTTCGCGCTGGGCTGCGTCCTGGCGTACGCGATGACGGGCCGCCCGCCCTTCGGTACCGGGGAGCCGCACGCGCTGCTGTACCGCACCGTCCACGACGAACCCGAACTCGACCGGATGGACGCCGGATCGCGTTCCCTCGTCGCCCGCTGCCTGGCCAAGGACCCCCAGGCGCGTCCCACGGCCGAGGAGGTGCGCGCCGGGCTCACCGAGGACCTGCCCGACGGCGCCGACTGGCTCCCCGACCCGGTGGCCCGGATGGTGGCCCTGCGGTCCAGCGAGAGCCTGGCCCTGCCCGGCATCGAGCCGACGGCCGTGGACGCGGGCTCCGAGCACGCGGACGGCGACAAGGGCGCGCAGGACGCCCCGTCCTCGCGCCCGGCACGGCGCCGGCTGCTGCTGGCCGGCGGTGCCCTGCTGCTGGCCGCGGGCGGCGCGGCCACGGCCGCCGCCCTCACGGGCCGCGACGACGAACCGGAGGGCTCCGATGGCGGACGTCCCACCTACGTCCTCGGCGTCCACTCCACCACCGACCCGGCCACCGCCCCGCTCGCGCGGGCCTGCGAACGCGCGGCACACCTCGCCGTGGCGGAGCACAACGCCGCCCCGGGCCGCGCCTACGACCTCGCCGTACGGGTCCTGCGGGACCCCGGTACGGTCGCCGGCGGCCGGGACGTCGCCGGCACCTTCACCGCCGACCGCGACGTCGTCGCGGTCCTCGGACCGGTCACCGAGCTCGCGATGCGCACCGCGGCGAACATCTACGGCGATGCCGGGCTCACCCATGTGTCCAGCACCACGGGCCAGCAGGACTACTTCGTCCTGTCGCGCAGGTCGTCGTTCCAGAGCGGCACGCCACACTCCGCGCTCGGTAGCTGGATCGTCCTCCACGCCATCATGACCAAACAGACGGGCCGCCTCGGAGCGGTGCTCGACCGCTCGGGTGGCACGGCGATCCAGGAACAGGGGTCCCTGGTCGTCAGCCAGTGGCGCCAGACGCTCGGCGGCGAGGTGGTGCCCCGCGTCGTCGCCGAGGAGACCGACGACGGACCGGCGGCGGTTCGCGCGCTGCTCGCCGCCGGCATCGACGCCTTCGCCTATCTCGGCCCCCTGGACGCCACCGTGCGCGCCGCCCAGGAACTGGCCGAAGCCGGTTTCGCCGGGCCCCGTTGGATGCAGCACCAGCTGTACGGATCGCAGTTCCCGAGCCGCGCGGGCGCCGCGGGCGAGGGGTGGTACGCCGTCACCTCGGCCGTGGACGCCGCCGCGTTGACGACGAAGAGGGCCAGGGACTTCACGGCGGCATGGCGCCGCCGCTACCGCGCGGCACCGGAGCCGCACGCCGCCGAGGCGTACGACTCGGCGCGGATGCTGCTCACCGAGTTCGCCCGCACGGTGCCGGCCGGGGCGCGCCGCCGCCCGGTACGGGGCGCGCTCGGCGAGCGGATGGCGAAGGTCTCTTACCAGGGCATCGCCCGGGGCTACGCCTTCGGCAACTTCCACGAGTACACCAGCAGCGGCCGTGGCTGGTCGGACGGCACCTTCGTCCACGAGGTCCGCGACGGGCGGTTCCGGCAACTGGGGTCGCTGTCCGACCTGGAGCGCGCCCCGAAGACCACGGGGTAGCGACGGGACGCCGCCCGTGCACGGCGGCGAGGAAGGCGATCGGCATGGAACGGCTGCGCCCCTCCGACCCCTCGGAGATCGGCGGCCACCGGCTCGCGGCACGGCTCGGCGCCGGTGGCATGGGAGTCGTGTACCTGGCGCGTTCCCAGCACGCCGCCTGGTGCGCGGTGAAGGTGATCCGCGCCGAGCACGCCGACGATCCCGGATTCCGCGCCCGCTTCCGCCGGGAGGTGGACCTCGCGTCCCGCCTGACCGGGCGCTGGACGGTGCCGGTCGTCGCGGCAGACGCCGAAAGCCGCTCGCCGTGGCTGGCCACCGCCTATGTGCCGGGGCCGTCCCTCGCGGAGGCCGTCGTCCGGCACGGTCCCTGGCCCGAGGAGCAGCTCAGGGCCCTGGGCGCCGCGCTGGCCGAGGCGCTGGACGACGTGCACACGGCCGGGCTGGTCCACCGCGACGTCAAACCGGCCAACGTGCTGCTCGCCGCCGACGGGCCGCGCCTGATCGACTTCGGGATCGCGCGCAGCGTCGGGGCGACCGCGCTGACCGCGGACGGCGTCGTCGTCGGCTCACCCGGCTACCTCTCGCCGGAGCAGGCCCGCGGCCTGTCCGTGGGGGCGCCGAGCGACGTCTTCTCGCTCGGCTGCGTCCTCGCCCACGCGGCCACGGGCCGCGCCGTGTTCGGCACCGGCGGGGCCGCTGGCGTGCTCTACCGCACCGTGCACGAGGAGCCGGACCTGGACGGCGTACCGCCCGGCCTGGAGCAACTCGTACGACGGTGCCTGGCCAAGGATCCGACGGCCCGCCCCACGGTGCCCGAACTGCGGGCGGCCCTCGGCGTGTTCGTCGCGGCGGGCTGGCTGCCCGAGGGCCTGCCCCCGCTGGTCGCGGCACGCGCCTCCCGCGTCCTCGACCTGCCGGTCCCCGAACCCACCGCCGTGGACACCGCCCCGGCCGCGCCCGCCCCCGCTGCCTCGCCCACCCGGCGGCGCCTGCTCACCGCCGCTTCGGTGCTGGGCGTCACCTCCGCCGGGGCCGGCGCCTGGTGGTGGTCCCGCTCCGGCGCGTCCCCCGGCCAGGGCGCCGCGAGCCGTCCCCGGCGGGTGATCGGTCTGCTCGGTGACAGGAACGACGCCGTCCTCACCGCCCACGAACGCGGCGCCCGTCTCGCGGTCGAGCAGCACAACCGGGACGACCGTCGCACCTTCGACCTCGCCCTGCGCACCGCCGACGACGACGGCACCGCCGAGGGCTCCGGCCGCGCCGCCGCCCGGCTGGGCGCGGACCCCGAGGTGGCCGTGGTCCTCGGCGCCGGGACCAACGCCACCGTGGTCCCGGTGGTGGCGGCGTGCGAGCAGGCGCGCGTCCCGCTGCTCGTCACCCGCGCGGACACCGACCGGCTCGACAGCCCCAACCTCACCACCGCGTTGGTGCTCCGCTTCACCAGGACCGCCGGCCCGCCGGCGGTCCTGCGTCACCTCAACCGCGTGGTGAAGCCCACCAGGACGGTGGTCGTGCACGACCTCACCGACGCCGCGGAGACCCTGCAGACGGTGCGGATCGTCACCGTCTACGACAAGCTCGACGGCGAGACCGCGGTGGAGGAGATCGCCGCGGACGAGGACTTCACCGGGGTCGCCCGGCGCATCGCCACCCGGCCGGACGACGCGGTCCTGTTCGTGGGGACACGTCCGGCCCGCGCCGCCTCCTGCGCCCGCGCCCTGCGCGACGCCGGCCACCGGGGGACCTGCGTCACCGGCGAGTACGTGATCGGCCCCCCGTTCCTCGCGGAGGCGGAGGGCTGGATGGTCGGCACCGCGTACACCGACGCCGCCACCGATCCGCGTACCAAGGCGTTCGCCGCCGCCCACCGCGACCGCCACGGCACCCCGCCGGCGCCCTGGGCGGCCGAGGCCTACGACGCGGTCCGCTTCGCCGTGTACGGCCTGAGAGCCGCCGGCGCCGACGGCCGCTCCGTCCTGCGCGCCGAACTCCTGCGCCGCCCCTGGCAGGGCATCACGCGCAGGGTCTCCTTCAACGCGGGCGGCCAGTTCTTCGACACACCCGAGGACGGCGGCGCGTTCCTGTACCGCGTGAGGGACGGCAAGCTCCGCTTCGTCGCCCGCGCCGACGACATCGGCCAGGCGACATGACGCCAGCGGGCCGCGCGTCAAGCCGGGCGGGGAGGTTCTTCGCCCAGCCCTCACAAGGTGGGACGGCTTGCGCGGGCTTGCGACCCAAGCGCGTGAGAAATCGTGAGATGTGAGAGCGTGCAGGGCGTGAGTGAGACACCGACGAACACCCTGCAATACCGCTTTGACGGGAGAGAAGACGCCCCAGTCCTGATCTTGGGTCCCTCACTGGGCACGACCTGGCACATGTGGGACCGGCAGGTCCCGGAGCTGATCAAGCAGTGGCGCGTCTTCCGGTTCGACCTGCCCGGCCACGGCGGCGCCCCCGCCTACCCCTCGGGCTCCGTGGGCGACCTCACCGCCCGGCTGCTGGCCACCCTCGACAGCCTCGGCGTGCACCGCTTCGGCTACGCGGGCTGCGCCCTCGGCGGCGCGGTCGGCGCCGAACTGGCCCTGCGCCACCCGGAGCGGGTCGCCTCGCTCGCGCTGATCGCCACCTCCCCCCGCTTCGGCACCGCCGACGAGTTCCGTCAGCGCGGCGTGATCGTGCGGTCGAACGGCCTCGACCCGATCGCCCGCAGCGCGCCGGACCGCTGGTTCACCGGCGGGTTCGCCGCCGCCCAGCCCGCGATCACCGAGTGGGCCGTGCAGATGGTGCGCACCACGGACCCCGGCTGCTACATCGCCCACTGCGAGGCGCTCGCCACCTTCGACGTACGGCGCGAACTCGGCAGGATCGGCGTGCCCACGCTGGTCCTGGTCGGCTCGGAGGACCAGGTCACCGGCCCCGCCGAGGCCCGCACGCTGGTCGCCGGCATACCGGACGCCCGCCTCGCCGTCGTACCCGGCGCCTCCCACCTGGTACCCGTCGAGCAGCCCGCCGCCGTCACGGACCTGCTGGTCACGCACTTCTCCACGGCCTGGCAGCCCGCGTTCGACGCCACCGGCCAGATGGCCATCCAGGCGGCCCCGGTCAAGCCGGTCCTCGCCGCCCCGCCGCCCCAGCAGGTCGTCCCCGTCGCCGAGATCGCCCCGCCCCTCGTGGACCCGCACGCGAACGGGCGGCCGGACCCCTACGACGCCGGGATCAAGGTGCGGCGCGAGGTGCTCGGCGACGCGCACGTGGACCGGGCGCTGGCGCAGGCCGACGAGTTCTCCGGCGACTTCCAGGAGTTCGTCACCCGCTACGCCTGGGGCGAGGTCTGGAACCGGCCGGGCCTGGACCGCCGTACCCGCAGCTGCATCACCCTGACCGCCATGGTCGCGGGCGGCCACCTGGACGAGCTCGCCTTCCACACCCGCGCCGCCCTGCGCAACGGCCTCACCCCGGCCGAGATCAAGGAGGTGCTGCTCCAGGCGGCCGTCTACTGCGGCGTGCCGGCGGCGAACAGCGCGTTCAAGGTCGCACAGCAGGTCATCAGGGAGGAGACCACACCCCACGAGTGAGCTCCCGTCACGAGCCGCCCCCACCAGCCCTCGCCCCCCACGCGCACCCGCCGCACGCCCCGGGCAGGATGGATTCCATGAAGCTCACGAAGAAGACGCATGCCTGCGTCCGTCTGGAGAAGGACGGCCGGACGCTCGTCATCGACCCGGGCGGGTTCAGCGAGACGGACGCCGCGGCCGGCGCCGAGGCGATCCTCGTCACGCACGAGCACGCCGACCACTTCGACGAGGAGCGCCTGCGCACCGCCCTGGAGGCCGACGCGGCCGCCGAGATCTGGACGTTGAAGTCCGTCGCCGACAAGATCTCGGCGGCGTTCCCGGGCCGGGTGCACACCGTCGGACACGGCGACACCTTCACCGCGGCCGGCTTCGACGTCCAGGTGCACGGCGAGCTGCACGCCGTGATCCATCCGGACATCCCGCGCATCACCAACGTCGGCTACCTGATCGACGGCGGCGTCTTCCACCCCGGCGACGCGCTCACCGTCCCCGACCAGCCGGTTCAGACCCTGATGCTGCCGGTCATGGCGCCCTGGAACAAGATCTCCGAGGTCATCGACTACGTCCGCGAGCTCCGGCCGCAGCGGGCCTTCGACGTCCACGACGCCCTCCTCACCGACCTCGCCCGCCCGATCTACGACAACCAGATCGGCGCCCTGGGCGGCTCCGAGCACCTGCGGCTGACGCCCGGGGAGTCCGCGCAGCTGTGACGCAGACGGGCGGGAACGCGTTGTCGGACCCGCCGGGTAGGTTGTGAAGCATGCGCATCGCGACCTGGAACGTGAACTCGATCACCGCCCGTCTGCCCCGCCTGCTGGCCTGGCTGGAGAGCAGCGGCACGGACGTGCTGTGCCTCCAGGAGGCCAAGGTCGCAGAGGAGCAGTTCCCCTTCGACCAGCTGCGTGAGCTGGGCTACGAGGCCGCGGTGCACGCCACCGGCCGGTGGAACGGCGTGGCGGTGCTCTCCCGGCTCGGCATCGCGGACGTGGTCAAGGGCCTGCCCGGCGACACGGGCTACGACGGCGCGACGGAGCCCCGCGCCATCGCCGCGACCTGCGGCCCGGTCCGCGTCTGGTCGGTCTACGTGCCGAACGGACGTGAGGTCGACCACGCCCACTACGCCTACAAGCTCCAGTGGCTCGAGGCACTGAAGGCGACGGTCGCCGGCGACGCGGGCGGCACCCGCCCGTTCGCGGTGCTGGGCGACTTCAACGTGGCACCGACGGACGACGACGTCTACGACGTGGCCGCGTTCGAGGGCCTGACGCACGTCACCCCCGCCGAGCGCGCCGCGCTGGCGTCGCTGCGCGAGACGGGCCTGTCGGACGTGGTCCCGCGCCCCCTGAAGTACGACCAGCCCTTCACGTACTGGGACTACCGCCAGCTCTGCTTCCCCAAGAACCGCGGCATGCGGATCGACCTGGTCTACGGCAACAAGCCGTTCGCGAACGCGGTCAAGGACGCGTACGTGGACCGGGAGGAGCGCAAGGGCAAGGGCGCGTCGGACCACGCGCCGGTCGTGGTGGACCTGGAGGTCTGAGACCCGCGGGGGCGGTTGCCCCTGGCCGTCACAGCAGCGTCAGGTCCACCGCGTCGCCCATCGCCGCCAGGCCCGCGTCGCCCGGGTGCAGATGGTCGCCGCTGTCGTACGCCGGCAGTATCCGCGAGGGCTGCGCCGGGTCCCGTACGGCCGCGTCGAAGTCGAGCACCCCGTCGAAGGCGTCGTTCTGCCGGATCCAGGCGTTGGCGGCGGTCCGCTCGGTCTCGAGGGCGGCCGTGCAGCGTGGTTCGCCGCCGCACGGCACCAGGGTCGCCACCAGCACCCGCAGCCCGCGCTCGTGCGCCCGGTCCGCGATCTCCTGAAGCCCCGCGGTCAGCTGCTCCGCGCTACGGCCTGCCAGCAGGTCGTTGATGCCCTCCAGGACGATCGCCGTGCGCACCGAGGTCTGGGCGTGCACGTCCCGGTCCAGCCGGTGCAGGGCGCTCACCCCGGCCGAGTCCGTGGAGACCCCGTCGCCGGGATAGCGGTCGGCGATCACGCTGTTGCCCGCGATGCCCTGGTTGAGCACCCCGTACCGCGGCACCGCGCTCTGCGCCCGCAGCCGCCCGGCCAGCACGTCCGGCCAGCGCCGGTTGGCGTCCACGGTGGACTTGTCCCCGTCGGTGATCGAGTCACCGATCGCTACCACCGACCCGGGCCCGCCGGCCACGTCCACCCCGGTCAGCAGCGGCCAGTTCGTCAGGCCGCCGGTGTACGCCGTGGCCGTGCTCTCGGCGGTGTGGTCGCCCGGTTCGCTCAGGTACGAACGCTGCTGCGCGAGCCGGTGCACGGGCGCCGCCGCGACCGGGCCCGGCAGATGGAAGCTGACCAGCAGATCGGCGCCGGCGGGCACGTCGAAGGCGAGCTGATCGCTGTACGCCTGCGCCCCCGCCGGGATCTCGGCACCGCGCGCCCCGTCGAACGTCAAGGGCACCGGCGTCGCCCTGGCCGCCGCGCCCGTGTCCCGCACGGCCACCGTCGCGGCGCCGATCCGTACCGGCGCCGCCGCGAACGTGTTGTCGAAGCGCAGTCGCACCCGGGGCCCGCCCGCCGAGGTGTGCACCACCAGCCGCAGCGTCCGGTCGGTCCACGGGCCCACGGCCGGATACCCGGAGGTCGCCGTGGCCCAGCTGCCCGTCCAGCCGGTCGTGGCCGCGCGCACGGACAGGGCGAAGACATGCAGGTCGGGGGCGAGGGGCAGCCGCACCGAGGCGACGGACCGCCCCGCGTCGAGCGGCACCGTCACGACGTACAGCCGCGCCTTCTCGGCGAGTTGCCCGTCGGCCGTGTTGACGTGTGGCAGCGCCACCGCCTTGGTGGCGAGCGGCCCGCGCCGCCAGTCGGGCGCGGCGAGGACGTACGGGGAGAGGGTGCCGTCGGCGTACGAGACCGTGCCGGAGGCGGTGAGGTCGGCGCCTGAGGTGCTCGCCACCAGAAAGGCGAGCGCGTCGCCCTGGCCGGGCAGCGCCACGCTCTGGCCGTCGGCCCGCACGTTGTCCGGTCCGCCCCCGACCTGGTCCGGCCAGGTAAGCGCGGCGCCCTGGACGGTGAGCGCCCGGCCGGGCGTCCAGCCGGCACCGTCGAGGTCCTGGGCGGACAGGGAGGCCCCCGCGCCGTCGAAGTCGGCCGCGGCGGGGTCGGCGTCGTCGCTGACGGCGGTGTTGTCGAAGAGCTGCTCCAGTGGCAGCGGCGCCGCCCGGTCGTCGTCCTGCTCGGCCTGCGCCGAGGCCGTGGGCAGCACGGACGCGATCAGGACGAGGACGACCGCGGCCCCTCGGACACCTCGGCGTACCAAGCGACCCTCCAGCTCTTCGGTGCGACGGGACAGTGATGCAGCGATGATCGCGAAGCTAGGGAGATGCCGGCGGCGGGTCAACGAACCATGCGCGAACACGGCGTGAAACCGCCCGGACGACCGGATACGACCGTCCGCGCGCCTGTGGTGCGCACGCGGGTGCGAATGACAGGCTGGAGGTATGAACATCCCTTTCCTGGGCCACCGACGCCAGAGGCCCGGGGTCTTCGACCCCGAGGGCATCGCCGAGCTCCTGGCCGAGTGCGAGCTGCTCCGTTCGCAGGCGGGCCGGGTGGGCGTCCAACTCGACGACACCGTGGAGTCGTTGGAGGCGCTCGACCAGCTGCTGCCGCGCTGGCGGGACGACGAGGAGATCCTGCCCTGGCTGGGCAACGACGCCGGCCTGTATCTGGGCACGGTGATCGTGCGCACGGTGCCAGGCGCGGCCTGGGAGATCTGGCCGGACGGCCAGCCGGTGGTGCGGCTGGAGTCCGGCCGTGAGTTCGACGTCGTGACCGCCGGCCAGGAGTGGGCCGCCAGCGGGGCGCCCGAGCTCTCCCAGCTGTACGCGGAGGTCGCCGAATCCTAGGCATCGAGGCGATTGCGGTAAATACGGCTTATATCCGAAAAGTGCGTGTCGGGCATCAACTCCTCGCCCGCCTGGATAGTTTGCGGCAGCCACGGAACGGCCGACAGTGACGGGGGGAGAGCGTGGCCGCCGATCCACTGATCGAGTGTGCGGCCGGTGTCGCGCCCTCGCCGACCGCGTGCGCATCCCGTCGAACGCGGCTCCCAGGAGGCCCCCTTCGCGCCCGGCGCCGGTGCGAGGCGGCCCACGCGGTACGCCCTCGCGCCCCGGGCCGTACGGACAACGGCCGAAAGACCTGTCGCGTCCCGACCTCGACTAGGATGTGTCGTTCAGCCCCGTGATGGGTGCTCCCCCCACGGCCGTTCGGCCGCAGGGGCAGCGGTACCCCGAGCCAGGCCCGTCCGGCAGCGGCCGGAGATCACTGCTCGCGCAGCGGAATCGACACGTACGACGGGTCGTTCGCCGGCGAGGAGAAGGTCAGCCGCGCGCCGGACGGGTTGTGCTCGATGTAGAGCGGGTCGACCGTGTCGACGACCAGGGCGAGCCGATGCCCCTTCGGCACGTCGTAGGCCGTGGAGAACAGCTCCAGGTCCACACCGAACGGCTGTCCGGGCGTGCGGCCGTGAAGGTGTGGGGCGCGTTGCTGACCAGCTTTCCGATGCCGAGCGGACCCACGTCGTAGAGGTACGCCACGAGGGTTCCGCTCTCCGCGGTCGGGGTGAGGGTCGTGTGCAGCTTCGCCGTGCCACGCACCTGCTGGGTCGTGGCGTACCGCTCCGACTGCCATACGGCGGCCCAGCGGCGCGGCAGCAGGGGGATCGAGGCCGTCGGGGGCAACTGGGCGATCTGGTCGAGGATGCTGGACAGCAGGAGGACGCCGCCGTCCGCCCCCGAGTTGACGTTCGTGCGGATCGTGGTCGAGCCGGCGAGGTCGATCTTCCGGCTGGTCGCGGCGACGGACTTCCAGTCGGCGTAGCCCTCGTAGCCGCCTCCCGTACGGGACTTGAGGCGGACCGGCTGTTCGCGGTCGATGCCGTTGTCCTCGCCCCTGAGGTGGTGGTCGAACCAGCGCTCGGTGTCGGTCCACACGTCGTTGGGAAGGCCGAGCAGGCCGGTCGCCTCCGCGGTCGCGTGGTCGCCGGGGCGCAGTTCGAGTCTCTTCGGGACCGTGAGCTTCTCGTAGAAGTCGGCGTACTGGTTGGGCGGGAAGATCGTGTCGCCCCAGGCGTTGGCCAGCATGATCGCGGCGCCGTTGTCGTTGATCCGGTCGAGCCAGGCCGCGGGGGAACGTTTCTTCCCCCAGGCGATCAGCTCCGGCTCCTTCTCCAGGTTGGCGGCGAGGAAGTCGTCGAACACCTGCTGGAGTTCGGCGCTGGGCCGCCCGGTGATCTGTCCCGCGCCCTGGAGCAGGATGGCGGCCTGGCTGTGCTGGGTGCGGCCGGAGTAGATCGAGTCGATCAGGTCGGTCCAGCCGCTGAGCGCGGCGACGGCCCGGACGCGCTTGTCGTGCGCGGCCGCGAGCAGGCTGATGCCGGCGCCGTACGAGACGCCCGCCATGCCGACAAGCCCCGCGTCGGACGGGGTGTTGGCGAGCGCCCAGTCGATGACCTTGGAGGCGTCGGCCACGTCGGGTGGCCCGGCGACCTCGATGTGGCCGCCGGACTGCCAGAAGCCGCGTGTGTTGTAGGGGACCACGACGAAGCCCGAGTCGGCGAGCTTCTGGGCCTGTGCGAGGTACTCGATCTGCGGTGTGGCCCAGCTGGTGGGGAGCACGAGGAGCGGGTGGCGGCGGTCGGCGTCGGCGCCCGCGGGCGTGACGACGTTCGCCGTGAGGATCGTGCCGCCGTCGCCGGTGATGTCGACGAACCTGATCGAGTCGGGGGCCGCCTGGGCGACAGGGGCGAGCCCGAGGGCGCTACCGGCGACCAGGGTCGCGGAGACGGCGCCCACGGCAGTCGTACGCAGGGCCGTGCGAGGGAGTCCCACGGGTCACTCCTCACTCGTGCAAGTGCAAAGTGACCCGACGTAACCTCGGTGCCTTACCGCTGATAACCCGCCGGTAAGTCACGTGAAAGTAACAATCATTGAGAGGCGCAGAACCCTAGGACGCCCGGTGAGAGGTGCGGGGAGCGGTGGCCGTGGGGGACGGTGCCTGGGCCGCCCGGGTCACGTCCGCGACCAGCTCGACCACGTCCGGGCCGTAGGCCTGCGAGTTCACCACCTTCAGCAGCAGTACGAAGGTGCTGTTGCCGTGCTTGCGGGTCAGCCGCTCGTGGTTGCGGGCGAGGTAGCGGGTGGCGGCCTGGTTGGTGATGGCGGTCTGGCCGCAGAAGAGGAAGACGGGGCGGGTGCCCGGGCCCTGGTCCACGGTCAGCCGGGCGAGGAGGACGTACTCCTCTATGCCGGGCTCCACGCGGTACCGCTCCGAGCCGATCTGGAAGGCGCCGCGGTCCGGGCCAGGCTCGGCGTCGACGTTCACCCGCACACCGGGCAGCAGGGAGGCCAGGTGCGCCGTCATGCGGCGGTTGGACGCCGGGCCGCCGACGCAGAACTCGGTGCGCTCGCCGAACCCCTGACGTGCCGCGTCGTGCGGGACGATCTGGGCGTAGGCGTTGCAGTCCTTGATCAGGGCCGCGAGTTCGAGGAGCGCGAACACGTCGAAGCGCATCACCGACAGCTCGGGGCCGCCCGCACCACGGTTCACGACCAGCAGCGACTCGGAGTTGTCGGGCAGTCCGAAGAAGGTCTGCTTGCGGCGGAGCCGCCGCTTCCACAGGTAGGTGCGGGCGAGCCAGCCGATCGCGGCGCTGAGGCCGGCGGCGATCACGCCGAGGACGATGTTGCGCACGTCGTCAGTCATGGGCGCGCATGGTAGCGGGCGCGGGGAAACCGTGTTCGAGTGGTGAGTGAGGGGTGCGCGTGCGCGCTCCTGACGCGGGCATGCCCATGGATTAGGCTGCGCGAACGGTCCCTGACTGGAGGTGCGGATGCGTCGCCCTGTCGTGCGGAAACTGACGGTTCTGACGGTGTCGGCCGCCGTGGTGTCGGTGGGGGCCGCGGGGCCCCCGGCCCCCCGGACGGCGCCGGTGGAGAAGGTCCCGGTCGCCGTGGGGTACGGCGGCGCGGTGTCGAGCGTCGACGCGGACGCCTCCGCCGCCGGTGTCGAGGTGCTCAGGAAGGGCGGCAACGCCGTCGACGCGGCCGTGGCCACCGCCGCCGCGCTGGGCGTCACCGAGCCGTACTCCGCCGGTGTCGGAGGCGGCGGTTACTTCGTCCTCTACGACGCCAAGTCCCGTACCGTGCACACGATCGACGGCCGGGAGACGGCGCCGCTGAGCGCCGACGAGAACCTCTTCGTGGAGAACGGCAAGCCGGTTCCCTTCGCCGAGGCCGTCAGCAGCGGACTGAGCGTCGGCACCCCCGGCACCCCCGCGACCTGGCAGACGGCGCTCAGCAACTGGGGCAGCAGACCGCTGCGCACCCTCCTGAAGCCCGCCGAACGGCTGGCCCGCGAAGGTTTCACCGTCGACGCCACCTTCCGCGCGCAGACCGCGGCCAACGAGGCCCGGTTCCGCAACTTCCCGGACACCGTGAAGCTCTTCCTGCCCGGCGGTGAACTGCCGGTCGTCGGCTCCACCCTGACCAACGGCGATCTGGCCGCCACCTACGAGGAACTGGGCCGCAAGGGCGTCGACGCGCTGTACCGGGGCGAGCTGGCCAAGGACATCGTCGACACCGTCAACGAGCCCCCGGTGGACGCCGCCTCCGGCTACCGCGCCCGCCCCGGCGACCTGTCGCTGCGGGACCTGGCCGCCTACCGCACCAAGAAGCAGGCACCCTCCCGGACCTCGTACCGCGGCTTCGGGGTCTACTCGATGGCGCCCTCCTCCTCGGGCGGCACCACGGTCGGCGAGGCCCTCAACATGCTGGAGCGGAGCGACCTCTCGAAGAAGCGGACGAGCGAGGAGCGGTACCTGCACCGCTTCATCGAGGCGAGCCGCATCGCGTTCGCCGACCGGGGGCGCTGGGTCGGCGACCCCGCCTTCGAGGACGTACCGACGAAGGAACTGCTCTCCCAGCGGTACGCCGACTCGCGCGCCTGCCTGATCAAGGACGACGCGGTGCTGACCAGCCCGGTCGCGCCGGGTGACCCGCGCGACCCGGCGGCGTGCGCCACGGGCGGCACGCCGGCCCCCACGACGTACGAGGGCGACAGCACCACCCACCTCACCACGGCCGACCGGTGGGGCAACGTGGTCTCCTACACGCTCACCATCGAGCAGACCGGCGGCAGCGGCATCACCGTCCCGGGCCGCGGCTTCCTCCTCAACAACGAGCTGACCGACTTCTCCTTCACCCCGGCGAACCCGGCCGTGCCCGACCCGAACCTGCCGGGCCCGGGCAAGCGCCCGCGCTCGTCGATGTCGCCGACGATCGTGCTCGACGGACACGGCAGGCCGGTGGTGGCCCTCGGCTCGCCCGGCGGCGCCACCATCATCACCACCGTGCTGCAGACGCTGACCGGTTTCCTGGACCGGGGGCTGCCACTGGTCGACGCGATCGCCGCGCCCCGGGCCAGTCAGCGCAACGCCGCACAGACCGAGCTGGAGCCCGGGCTGTACGACAGCGCACTGCGCGAGCGGCTGGAGGGCATCGGCCACTCCTTCCGCCCGAACCCCGAGATCGGCGCGACCACCGGCGTGCAGCGGCTGCCGAACGGCAAGTGGCTGGCCGCCGCCGAGACGACCCGGCGCGGGGGCGGATCCGCGATGGTGGTGTGGCCGGCGCGGTGACGCCCTAGGCCGCCGCGCCGTCGGTACGGAACGTGAGCCTGCCGTCCTCCTCCTCGACCCGCACCCGGTCGCCGTCCTTGACCCGGCCGTCCAGGAGGAGGCGGGAGAGCTGGTTGTCGACCTCGCGCTGGATGGTGCGGCGCAGCGGGCGGGCGCCGTACTCCGGCTCGTAGCCCTGCCGGGCCAGCAGGTCGACGGCGGAGTCGGAGAACTCGACCGCGATGCCCTGGGCGTGCATCAGGCGCCGGGTGCGTTCCAGCAGCAGGTTGGTGATGCGGTGCAGCTGGTCCGGCGTGAGCTGGCGGAAGAAGACGATCTCGTCGATCCGGTTCAGGAACTCGGGCCGGAAGTGCTCGCGCAGCGGCCGCAGGATCTGCTCGCGGCGCGCCGCCTCGTCCGCGTCGGTGCCGCCCGCGCCGAACCCGATGCCCGCCCCGCGCCGGGTGATCGCCTCCGAACCGAGGTTGCTGGTCATCACGATCACCGTGTTGGTGAAGTCGACCGTGCGGCCCTGGGAGTCGGTGAGGCGGCCGTCGTCGAGGACCTGGAGAAGGATGTTGAAGACGTCCGGGTGCGCCTTCTCCACCTCGTCGAGCAGCAGCAGTGAGTACGGGTGCCGGCGCACGACCTCGGTGAGCTGCCCGGCCTCCTCGTGGCCGACGTATCCGGGGGGTGCGCCCACCAGCCGGCTGACGGTGTGCCGTTCCTGGTACTCGCTCATGTCGAGGCGGACCATCCGCTCCTCGCTGCCGAACAGCGCCTCGGCGAGCGCGCGGGCCAGCTCGGTCTTGCCGACGCCGGTCGGGCCGAGGAACAGGAAGCTGCCGATCGGCCGGTCGGGGCTGGCGAGCCCGGCGCGGGAGCGCATGACCGCCTCGGAGACCACCCGGACCGCCTCGTCCTGGCCGACGACCCGCTCGTGCAGGTGGTCCTCCAGGCCGAGCAGCCGTTCCTTCTCCTCCTCGGTCAGCCTGCTCACCGGGATGCCGGTCTGCCGGGACACCACCTCGGCGATGGCCTCGGTGGTCACCTCCAGGTTCTGCCCCTCGTCGGCCTGGTCGTCGCCGGAGGCCTGCGAGATCCGCTGCTTCAGCTCCGTGATCCGGTCCCGCAACTGGGTGGCCTGTTCGTACTGCTCGGCGGCGACCGCCTGGTCCTTGTCCCGGGCCAGCTGTTCGGCCTCCCGCTCCATGGCCCGGACGTCCGTGCCCTTGGTGCGGGCGCGCAGCCGCACCCGCGCGCCGGCCTGGTCGATCAGGTCGATGGCCTTGTCGGGCAGGCGCCGGTCGGTGAGGTAGCGGTCGGACAGCTCGACGGCGGCGACCAGCGCCTCGTCCGTGTAGCGGACCTGGTGGTGGGCCTCGTAGCGGTCGCGCAGACCGCGCAGGATCTCGATCGCGTCCGCGGGCGTCGGCTCGGGCACCAGGATCGGCTGGAAGCGGCGGGCCAGCGCCGCGTCCTTCTCGATCCGGCGGTACTCCTCCAGCGTGGTGGCGCCGACGACGTGCAGCTCGCCACGGGCCAGGGCGGGCTTGAGGATGTTGCCGGCGTCCATCGAGCCGCCCTCACCGCCGCCGCCCGCGCCCACGACCGTGTGCAGCTCGTCGATGAAGATGATCAGGCGGTCGGAGTTGGCGCGGATCTCGCCCACGATGTTGTTGAGCCGCTCCTCGAAATCGCCCCGGTAGCGCGTCCCCGCGACCACGCCGGGCAGGTCCAGTGCGACCACCCGCCGCCCGATCAGCACGTCGGGCACGTCGCCGTCGATGATCCGCTGCGCCAGCCCCTCCACGATGGCCGTCTTGCCGACGCCCGCGTCACCGATGAGCACGGGGTTGTTCTTGCCGCGACGGGAGAGCACCTCGATGGTCTGCTCGATCTCCTCGTCCCGCCCGATCACCGGGTCGATACGGCCCTGCCCGGCAAGCTCGGTGAGATCACGGCCGTACTTGTCGACGGTCGGCGTGGCCGTGGGGCGGGCCTGCTCGGTGCGGGCCTGCGTGGCGTCCGGGGACTCGGACGGCATGCCGCCGGGCGCGAACCGGGCCGCGTTGAGGATGTGCCCCGCGGCGGAGTCCGGGTTGGCGGCGAGGGCGCTGAGCACGTGTTCGGGGCTGATGTAGCCGGTGCCGCTGGCTCGCGCCAGGTCGTGCGCGTCCAGCAGGGCGCGCTTGACGGCCGGGGTGAGCGAGAGCGAGGTGGGGGGCGGCGCCTCGTTCTGCGGGTGCTGGACCGGGCCCGAGCGCTCGTCGATCTCCGACGCCAGGCTGTCGGGGTCTGCGCCGGCACGGCTGAGCAGGCTGCGGGTCGGTTCGCTGGAGAGGGCGGCGCGCAGCAGGTGCTGGGTGTCGAGATCCCGGCTGCCGTGCTCGGCGGCGTACTGGGCCGCGCCGCGCACCATCTCCCGGGCCGGCTGACTGAGCAGCCGGCCGATGTCGATCTGGCGGGGACCCGGACGAGGTCCGCCGAAGAAGCGGGCCAGGAATTCTCCGAACGGGTCCGAGTTCATGCCCTCCGGGCCGGGGAAGCCGCTGGTCATCACAGTTCCGTTTCGCTGGTCGGCGTACCGGTCTGCACGAGTGCGCCAGCGCCGCGCGGCTAAACGTGGGGCACGCTCTTGGACACCTGTGCCTCTAACACCTTGGCACGATCGGGGGTGGGCGGCATGTGGGCGCCTGCCGTCCGGGGTCAGCCCGCGAGAGGCCGGGGGTCGCTTCCCCGGTTCCGCGCGTCCCTCAGGGGGCCTGCCTGGCCGTGAGGATGCGCGGGCCCTCGTCCGTGATGGCAACCGTGTGCTCCGCGTGGGCCGCCCGGGAGCCGTCGTTCGTGCGGAGGGTCCAGCCGTCGGGGGCCGCGTGGTAGTCGTCCCCGCCGCCCGCGGTGAGCATGGGCTCGATGGCGAGGACCATGCCCTTGCGCAGACGAAGGCCCCGTCCCGGGCGGCCCTCGTTCGGGACGGAGGGGTCCTCGTGCATACGGCGCCCGATGCCGTGGCCGCCGAAGCCGTCCGGGATGCCGTAGCCGGCGGAGCGGCAGACCGTCCCGATGGCGTGGGCGATGTCGCCGATGCGGTTGCCCACGACCGCCGCCTCGATGCCGGCCGCGAGGGCGCGCTCGGCGGTCTCGACCAGGCGCAGGTCGGCCGCGCGGGGGCGGCCGACGACGAAGCTCAGCGCCGAGTCGCCCACCCAGCCGCCCAGCTCGGCGCCGCAGTCGAGGGAGACCAGGTCGCCGTCGCGCAGCCGGTAGGCGGTCGGGACGCCGTGCACGATCGCGTCGTTCACCGAGGTGCACAGGACGGCCGGGAAGGGGGTGGGCGCGAACGACGGGCGGTACCCCAGGAAGGGCGACTTCGCGCCGGCCTCGCGCAGCACCGCGTGGGCCACCTCGTCCAGCTCCAGCAGGGAGACGCCCACGGTGGCGGCCTCC
Organism: Streptomyces sp. NPDC086077; assembly: GCF_040686175.1. Lineage (NCBI taxonomy): Bacteria > Bacillati > Actinomycetota > Actinomycetes > Kitasatosporales > Streptomycetaceae > Streptomyces > Streptomyces sp. NPDC086077. The sequence goes on from NZ_JBFBJT010000002.1 coordinate 92,375, forward strand.
CGTGCGGCCGTGAGGGCGCGGCCGACGACCTGGCCCGCCTCGTACATTGCGTCGATCGATGTGTCTGTCTTGAGCTCCACCATGCCAATTACTATACCGGTATTAGAATGGTGCCATGGTGCGCACCCCCCTCACCCCCGAAGAGCGTGAACGCGGCGAGCGGCTCGGGCTGTTGCTGCGCGTGGCGCGCAGCGGCCGCAGCATGGCCGAGGTCGCGGCCGACGCCGGCATCTCCGCGGAGACCCTCCGCAAGATCGAGACCGGGCGCGCCCCGACGCCGGCCTTCTTCACGGTGGCCGCGCTCGCCCGCGCGCTCGGCCTGTCCATGGACGAACTGGCCGGAGCGTGCGCGCCCGTGCCGGTCTGACGTCACCGGCGCGAAGCCGCCGATCGGAGACCTCCGCGTTCCGCCGGAAAACTCCCTGTAGCGGTCCCGTAACACGACTGGTGTTGTCTACGGCCCGGAATGCTTCGCTCCATACGGGGGTCGCGCGATGGCGGTGGGACAACTCCCGCTCCGGGTGCAGGAGTTCGCGAACTATCTGACGAGCCTGCATGCCGGCCTGGATCACGGCGCCGGGTGGTGCGCGGTGTTCTGGCAGCGCGACCCCGAGGGCATGCGGGCCTGCCTCGACGGGCGCGAGGTGCCGCCGTGGGACGTGGTCGAGGCGCTCCTGCAGGATCTCGCCGCCGAGTACGGCCCCGAGGCCGCCACCGCCGAGGAGGGCCGGGCCCGCCCCCTGCACGCCGCCGCGCTCCTCGCCTACGACACCCGGCCCGGCGGCCGGGACGCCCTCGGGGACCGGCTCGACGTCATGCTCCGCGAACAGCGGTACGCCACCGAACGGCTCACGGAGCTGCGGCGCTTACTGCCCACGGCCGCGAGCCGGGAGGCCGCCGACGCCATCCACCTGGACCTGGCGTGGGCCCAGGACGACCGCACCCGCGCAGCCGCGCGCTGCGCCGAAATCCGCCGGAGGATGGCGGAATTGGACCACCGGGCGCAGAGCGACGAGCCGACCCCCACCCCCACCGGCACCCCCGCTCCCGCGCACACCCCCACCCCCACGGGCACCCCCGCTCCCCCCTCTGCTCCCGCCCTCAAGCAGCGCAAGCGTCGTCGAGGGGGTGCCCGGTTCGCCGGGGCGGAGGAGGAGGCGGCCGAGCCCGCCGTCGTACCGCCGGGGGCCGTACCCGTGACGGCCGATCCGACCCCCGCCGCCGGTCCTACCCCGCGCGGAGCGCGTTTCGCGGGGGCGGGGGAGAAGCCGGGGCCGGCGCTGCGGCCGCAGGCCGAGGTCGTGGACGGGGCGGCGCGGCGGGAGGTCGCCGCGATGGTCGAGACGCTGGTGCGGCTGCGCGGTGAGGGGCGCACGGGGGAGGCACACGTCCTGCTGGTCGAGGCCGCGTACTGGCCCGCCGCCCGCTTCCCGCTGCTCGCCGCCGAAATGGACCGCGCCGGGCTCGGCGCCGACTGGGCGACGCTGCTGTGGGAGGCCGCCTCGCTGCCCGCCGGGCAGCTCGTCGCCGCGGCGGACGCGCTGGCCGCGGCGGGCCGGGACGCCGACGGGGAGCGGATCCTGCGGCAGGGCGTGGGCAGGCCGGCCGGCGAGATCGCCCTGGCCGTGCTCGGGCTGGCCCACGAGGGCCGCCAGCGCGAGGTGCGCGCACTGCTCGACGCCTACGTCCGCGTCCGCACCCCGGAGGAGGCCGCGCGCAGCGCCGGACCGGAACCGCAGACGCTCGTGCCGCTCCTGCTGGAGGCCGCGCGGGGCGTTTCCGCCGAGCGGCACTGGGACCTGGTCCACGCCCTGCGGGTCGCCGGGCTCACCGCCTAGGCGCCCTCGGGACGATCACCCACAGGAGTGCGAAACGGCGCCGGCCCCGCGGGTTGGCGACGATGGTCTTGGCAAGGCCTTCCCCTAGGCATACGTTCGTGCCTCTACGCCGTGCTCTACGGGCGTAGAGGCGCTGACGCCCGTCGAAGGAGCAGCTCATGGCGAACGTCGTCCGTGCCGCTCTGGTCCAGGCAACCTGGACCGGCGACACCGAGTCCATGGTGGCGAAACACGAGGAGCACGCCCGCGAGGCGGCCCGGCAGGGCGCCAAGGTCATCGGGTTCCAGGAAGTCTTCAACGCCCCCTACTTCTGCCAGGTCCAGGAGGCCGAGCATTACCGCTGGGCCGAGCCGGTGCCCGACGGACCGACCGTGCGCCGTATGCGGGACCTGGCGCGCGAGACCGGCATGGTGATCGTCGTCCCGGTGTTCGAGGTCGAGCAGTCCGGCTTCTACTACAACACCGCGGCCGTGATCGACGCCGACGGCTCCTACCTCGGCAAGTACCGCAAGCACCACATCCCGCAGGTGAAGGGCTTCTGGGAGAAGTACTACTTCAAACCCGGCAACCTCGGCTGGCCCGTCTTCGAGACCGCCGTCGGGAAGGTCGGCGTCTACATCTGCTACGACCGCCACTTCCCGGAGGGCTGGCGCCAACTCGGCCTGAACGGCGCCCAGCTGGTCTACAACCCGTCCGCCACCCACCGCGGCCTGTCCTCCTACCTGTGGCGGCTGGAGCAGCCCGCCGCCGCCGTCGCCAACGAGTACTTCGTCGCCGCCATCAACCGCGTCGGCGTCGAGGAGTACGGCGACAACGACTTCTACGGAACGAGCTACTTCGTCGACCCGCGTGGGCAGTTCGTGGGTGGGGTCGCCGACGACCGGGCCGAGGAACTCGTCGTGCGCGACCTCGACTTCGACGTCATCGAAGAGGTGCGGCAGCAGTGGGCGTTCTACCGCGACCGCCGCCCCGACGCCTACGAAGGGCTGGTGCAACCGTGACCAAGGACCTGCTGGGACGCCACCGGGCCGTGCTCCCCGACTGGCTCGCGCTCTACTACGACGAGCCGATCGAGATCACCCACGGCGAGGGCCGGCACGTCTGGGACGCCGCCGGGAACCGCTATCTCGACTTCTTCGGCGGCATCCTGACCACGATGACCGCGCACGCCCTGCCCGAGGTGACCAAGGCGGTGAGCGAGCAGGCCGGGCGGATCATCCACTCCTCCACCCTGTACCTCAACCGGCCGATGGTCGAACTCGCCGAGCGCATCGCCCAGTTGAGCGGCATCCCGGACGCGCGGGTCTTCTTCACCACCTCCGGCACGGAGGCCAACGACACGGCCCTGATGCTGGCCACGACGTATCGCCGCAGCAACACGATCCTGGCGATGCGCAACAGCTACCACGGCCGTTCCTTCAGCGCCGTCGGCATCACCGGCAACCGCGGCTGGTCACCCACCTCCCTCTCACCGCTCCAGACGCTGTACGTGCACGGCGGGGTCCGCAGCCGCGGCCCGTACGCCGATCTCCCCGACGGCGAGTTCATCGCGGCCTGCGTGGAGGACCTGACCGACCTGCTCGGGCACACCCGCCCGCCCGCCGCGCTGATCGCCGAACCCGTCCAGGGCGTCGGCGGCTTCACCGCTCCGCCGGACGGGCTCTACGCCGCCTTCCGCGACGTGCTCCAGGAACACGGGATCCTCTGGATCGCCGACGAGGTGCAGACCGGCTGGGGCCGCACCGGCGAGCACTTCTGGGGCTGGCAGGCCCACGGCCGCAGCGGTCCGCCGGACATGCTCACCTTCGCCAAGGGCATCGGCAACGGCATGTCCATCGGCGGGGTCGTCGCCCGCGCCGAGATCATGAACTGCCTCGACGCCAACAGCATCTCCACCTTCGGCGGCACCCAGATCACCATGGCCGCCGGCCTGGCCAACCTCACCTATCTGCTGGAGCACGACCTCCAGGGCAACGCACGGCGGGTCGGCGGGCTGCTGATCGAGCGGTTGCGGGCCGTCGCCGCGCAGGTGCCGGCCGTCCGGGAGGTGCGCGGACGCGGGCTGATGATCGGCATCGAGGTGACCCGGCCGGGCACCGACGAGGCCGATCCGCAGGCGGCGTCCGCCGTGCTGGAGGCCGCCCGCAGGGGCGGACTGCTCATCGGCAAGGGCGGCGGGCACAACACCAGCGCCCTGCGCGTCGCCCCGCCGCTGTCCCTGACCGTCGCGGAGGCCGAGGAGGGCGCCGCCGTCCTCGAACACGCTCTGAGGAGCATCAGCTAGCACCGAGCGAAGCAAGGGAACGCCGCCATGACCACCACCCCGGAGTCCTGGGAGCCCCTGCGACCGGCCCTGTCGGTCCGGCAGATCCTCACGCTGGAACGGGTGCTCGCCGGAGAGCCCGAAGTGGTGGCCGGCGCGAGCCGGCTGGACCGGCCGGTGCGCTGGGTGCACGTCGCCGAGGCCGCCGACGTCGGCGTGATGCTCAGCGGCGGCGAGATGGTCCTCACCACCGGCGTCCTGCTCGCCGGTGACCCGGACAAGCAGGCCGAGTACGTGCGCTCGCTGCACAAGGCGGAGGCGGCGGCCGTCGTGCTCGGGCTCGGCCGCGCCTTCCCCGCCGCGCCGGACGCGATGCGACGGGTCGCCGAGCGCTGCGGGCTGCCCCTGGTCGTCCTGCACCGCCCCTTCCCCTTCGCCCAGCTGACGGAGGAGGTCCAGTCCCGGCTGGTACGGCGGAGGTTCGCCGCGGTCAGCCTCTCCGAGGCGGTACGCACCGAACTCACCGCGCTGATCACCTCCGGCGCCCCGCTGCAACGACTGCTCGACGAGGTGGCCCGGCACAGCGCCTGCCCCGTCGTCCTGACCAACCTCGCCCACCGCGTCCTCGCCACGGCGGGGGAGCGGCCGGCCGTCGACGACGTGCTGCGGGACTGGGAGCGCATCGCCCGCCAGGCCGGAGGCAGCGAGGGCGACGGCTGGATCCGCGCCGAGCTGGGCGGCCGCGGCGAGCGGTGGGGGCGGATCGTGCTGTGCGGCTACCGGGGCGACACCGCCACCGGGCGGTTGCTCGCGGACCGGGCCGCCGAGGCCATCGTGCTGCACCGCATGCTCGGCGGCTCCTCGGGCAGCTGGGAGGAACAGTCGGCGCAGAGCCTGCTGACGGACCTGATCAGTGGCGTCGTACCGGCGCGTCAGCTGCTGCCCAGGGCACGGGCGGCCGGGCTGCCGGTCAACCGGCGCACCTTCGTCCCGCTGGTCGTGCGTGACCGGGAACCGGGCCGGCTCGACCGCGTGATGCGTCTGCTGGGGCTGCCCGGCATCGCCGCCGAACTCGCCGACGGAGCCACCGCCGTGCTGCTCAGCCTCGCCCGGGACCAGGACGCCGAGGCGCTCACCGCCCACTTCGCGGCCCGGCTGCGCGCCACGTCGCAGACCGTCGTGGCCGCCGCGGACCCGCGCGTCGTCTGGGACGACGTCCCCGCGGGCCTGCGCGAGGCACAGCACGTGGCCGACGCCGTCGCCGACTCCTCGGCCGTCCTCGACCCGCCGGCCGTCGTCCGTCTGAAGGACGTCCATCTGCGGGGCCTGATCCGGCTGCTGCGCGACGACCCGCAGGTGCAGTCCTTCGCCGAGCGGGAGCTGGACGGACTGCTGTGCGGGCGGGACGGGGAGGCGGGGGCCCTGCTCGCCGTGCTGCGCACCTACCTCGCCACCGGCCGCAACAAGTCCCGCACCGCCCAGCTCCACCATGTCTCCCGGCCCGCCCTCTACCGCCGCCTGGACGCGATACAGGTCCGCCTCGGCGTCGACCTCGACGACTTCGAGCAGGCCGCGTCGGTGCACATCGCGCTCCTCGCACACGACGCGCAACAAGGGTGAAACATGCGACGACCTGCGAATACGGCGGTGAAACATGGGCCTGCACAAGGGTGACACGGTGGCACGCCGCGCCCTCGCAGACGTGACACGGTGCCACTCAAAGACGACATCCGGACTTCCTAGGCTCACCGCACACCGAGCTACCGGAGCGACCGGAGGTCCCCATGAGCCGAGTGATCCGCGCCGCCGTCTTCCAGACGTCCTGGACCGGCGACAAGGAGTCGATGATCCAGGTGCACGAGCAGGCGGTGCGCGACGCCGCCGCGCAGGGCGCCCAGATCCTGTGTTTCCAGGAGCTGTTCTACGGACCGTACTTCTGCCAGGTGCAGGACCCGGCCTTCTACGAGTACGCCGAGCGGATCCCGGACGGCCCGATCGTGCAGCGGTTCCGCACGCTCGCCCGCGAGCTGGGCATCGTCCTCGTCCTGCCGATGTACGAGGAGGAGCAGCCCGGCGTCCTCTACAACACCGCCGCCGTGATCGACGCCGACGGCTCCTACCTCGGCAAGTACCGCAAGACGCACATCCCGCAGGTGCGGGGCTTCTGGGAGAAGTTCTACTTCCGGCCCGGCAACAGCGGCTGGCCGGTCTTCGACACGGCGGTCGGCAAGGTCGGCGTCTACATCTGCTACGACCGGCACTTCCCGGAGGGCTGGCGGGCGCTCGGCCTCGCGGGCGCCGAGATCGTCTTCAACCCGTCGGCGACCTCGCGCGGACTCTCCGGCTACCTGTGGCAGCTGGAGCAGCCGGCTGCGGCCGTCGCCAACGAGTACTTCGTCGGCGCCATCAACCGGGTCGGCGTCGAGGAGCACGGCGACAACGACTTCTACGGCACCTCGTACTTCGTGGACCCGGAGGCCCAGTTCGTGGGCGAGGTGGCGAGCGACAAGGAGAGCGAACTCGTCGTCCGGGACCTGGACATGGCCAAACTCCGCGACGTCCGGGACCGCTGGCAGTTCTACCGCGACCGCGAGCCGAACACGTACGGACCCCTGACGGCGCCCTAGGCATGCCGGGCGGCGTGGACGTCCCCACGGGACGCGGGGAACTGCGCGGGCAACCCCCCACCACCGTCACCTTCCCAACGGCATCGACACGGCAGAAGAGGGATCCATGAGCACCCGCACTGTCATCAAGGGCGGCCTCGTCATCACCGCCTCCGACGAACTGCACGCAGACGTCCTGATCGAGGACGGCCGGATCGCCGCCCTCGCGGCCTCGGGTACCCCGGCCGCCGAGGCCTGGACGGCCGAGCGAAGCGAGATGGGGGCAACCCCGCCCGGAGGGTGGGGGAGGGTGATCGACGCCACCGGGAAGTACGTCATCCCGGGTGGCGTCGACGCCCACACCCACATGGAGCTGCCGTTCGGCGGCACCTTCGCCTCCGACACGTTCGAGACCGGCACCCGGGCCGCCGCCTGGGGCGGCACCACGACGATCGTCGACTTCGCGGTGCAGAGCGTCGGCCACAGCCTGCGCGAGGGCCTGGACGCCTGGCACGCCAAGGCCGAGGGGAACTGCGCCGTCGACTACGGCTTCCACATGATCGTCTCCGATGTGCACGACGAGACGCTCAAGGAGATGGACCTGCTGGTGGAGGAAGGGGTGACGTCCTTCAAGCAGTTCATGGCCTATCCCGGCGTCTTCTACAGCGACGACGGCCAGATCCTGCGCGCCATGCAGCGCTCCGCCGACAACGGCGGGCTGATCATGATGCACGCGGAGAACGGCATCGCCATCGACGTCCTGGTCGAGCAGGCGCTGGCCCGCGGGGAGACCGATCCCCGCTACCACGGCGAGGTGCGCAAGGCGCTGCTGGAGGCCGAGGCCACCCACCGGGCCATCCGGCTCGCCCAGGTCGCCGGAGCGCCCCTGTACGTCGTGCACGTCTCGGCGACGGAGGCGGTCGCCGAGCTGGCCAAGGCGCGTGACCAGGGCCTCCCCGTGTTCGGCGAGACCTGCCCGCAGTATCTGTTCCTGTCGACCGACAACCTCGCCGAGCCCGACTTCCAGGGTGCGAAGTACGTCTGCTCGACGCCGCTGCGGCCCCGTGAACACCAGGCGGAACTGTGGAAGGGGCTGCGCACCGACGACCTCCAGGTCGTCTCCACCGATCACTGCCCCTTCTGCTTCGTCGGGCAGAAGGAGCTCGGCCGCGGAGACTTCTCCAAGATCCCCAACGGGCTGCCGGGCGTGGAGAACCGGATGGACCTGCTCCACCAGGCCGTCGTCGACGGGCACATCTCGCGCCGCCGCTGGATCGAGATCGCCTGCGCGGCCCCGGCCCGGATGTTCGGCATGTACCCGAAGAAGGGCACCATCGCGCCGGGCGCCGACGCCGACGTCGTGATCTACGACCCGCATGCCGAGCAGGTGATGTCCGCCGAGACGCACCACATGAACGTCGACTACTCGGCGTACGAGGGCAAGCGCGTCACCGGCCGCGTCGAGACCGTGCTCTCCCGCGGCGTCCCCGTCATCACCGAGCGGGAGTACACCGGGCACGCCGGGCACGGCGTCTTCACCCCCCGCTCCACCTGTCAGTACCTCAACTAGGAGCGGAGCCCATGGAATTCGGACTCGTGCTGCAGACCGACCCGCCGGCCTCGCGGGTGGTCTCCCTGATGAAGCGCGCCGAGCGCAACGGGTTCACCCACGGCTGGACCTTCGACTCGGCCGTGCTCTGGCAGGAACCGTTCGTGATCTACAGCCAGATCCTGGCCAACACCACGAAACTGACGGTCGGCCCGATGGTCACCAACCCGGGCACCCGCACCTGGGAGGTCACCGCCTCCACCTTCGCCACCCTCAACGACATGTTCGGCAACCGCACGGTGTGCGGCATCGGGCGCGGCGACTCGGCGATGCGGGTGGCCGGCCGCAAGCCCAACACGCTCGCCCGGATCAGCGAGGCGATGAAGGTCATCCGGGAGCTGGGCAGCGGCCGGCAGGCCGACCTGGGCGGCACGGTGATCCGGTTCCCGTGGATCAAGCCGGGCGCCCGGCTCCCCGTCTGGATGGCCGCGTACGGGCCCAAGGCACTGAAGATGACCGGCGAGGAGGCCGACGGCTTCATCCTCCAGCTCGCCGACCTGTATCTCACCGAATACATGGTCAAGGCGGTCAAGGACGCGGCCGTCGCCGCCGGGCGTGATCCCGACGAGGTGACCGTCTGCGTGGCCGCCCCCGCCTACGTCACCGAGGACGACTCGCCCGAGGCGCTCGCGCACGCGCGCGACCAGTGCCGCTGGTTCGGTGGGATGGTCGGCAACCACGTCGCCGACCTGGTCGCCAAGTACGGCGAGCACTCCGCCGCCGTCCCCGACGAACTCACCGACTACATCAAGGCCCGCGAGGGCTACGACTACTCCCACCACGGACGCAGCGGGAACCCCGACACCCGGTTCGTGCCCGACGAGATCGTCGACCGGTTCTGCCTCGTCGGGCCGGTCGAGTGGCACATCGAGAAACTCAACGCGCTGCGCGCACTGGGTGTCGACCAGTTCGCGGTGTACGACATGCACGACGCGCAGGAAGCGGTGATCGACGCGTACGGCGCGCAGGTCATCCCCGCGGTCCGCTCCTGACCGCCCACCGGCCGACCACCCCGACCCCCCACACCTTGCCTCCCTCCCCGCCGTCTCGGGGAGGGGGCCCAAGGCCCCCGCACGGCCTCTCCCGTCCCACCTTGTCGATTGGCCTGCCATGACCGATACAGTCCCCACGGGGTCACCCACCGCTCAGCGTGCCGACTCCGACGGCCGGATAGAACTGGCCCCCGAGGCCTTCCCCACCGACAGTCCCTTCGCCAACGAGGATCTGCGTCCCGTCCCGGTCGCCGAGCGCAAGTGGACGACGTACAACTTCGCGGCGCTGTGGATCTCCATGGCGCACTGCATCCCCAGCTGGACCCTGGCCTCCGGCCTGGTCGCGCTCGGCATGGACTGGAAGCAGGCGGTCTTCACGATCGCCCTGGCCAACGTCATCGTGTTGCTGCCGATGCTGGCCACCGGTCACGCCGGCCCCAAGTACGGCATCCCCTTCCCGGTGCTCGCCCGCGCCTCGTTCGGGCTGCGCGGCGCGAACGTCCCGGCGCTGATCCGGGCGGCGGTGGCCTGCGGCTGGTTCGGGATCCAGACCTGGATCGGCGGCAGTGGCATCTTCGCGCTCGGCTCCAAGCTCACCGGCGGTGAGTGGGAGAAGGCCGGGCAGATCGCCGGCAACCCCTGGCCGCTGTGGCTGTGCTTCCTGCTGTTCTGGGCCGTGCAGATCGCGATCATCTATCGCGGCATGGACTTCCTGCGGCACTTCGAGAACTGGGCCGCGCCCTTCGTGATCGTCGGCGCCTTCGTGCTGCTGGTCTGGATCGCGGTGAAGGCGGACGGCTTCGGCGAGTTGCTGTCGCAGCCCTCGACGCTCGGCTGGGGCGCGGACTTCTGGCCGGTCTTCTTCCCGTCCCTCATGGGCATGATCGGATTCTGGGCGACCCTGTCGCTCAACATCCCCGACTTCACCCGCTTCGGCTCCAGCCAGCGCGCCCAGACCCGCGGCCAGACGCTGGGCCTGCCCACCACGATGACCCTGTTCGCGATCCTCGCCGTGCTGGTCACCTCCGGCTCCCAGGCGGTCTACGGCGAGGCGATCTGGGACCCGGTAACCCTCGCCGCGAAGGCGGACAACGTCTTCGGACTGCTCTTCGCGCTGATCACCGTGCTGGTCGCCACCATCTCCGTGAACATCGCGGCGAACGTCGTCTCCCCGGCCTACGACCTGGCCAACCTGGCGCCGAAGCTCATCAACTTCCGTACCGGCGCGCTGATCACGGGCGTCGTGGGGATCCTGATCTTCCCGTGGAAGCTGATCTCGACCCCGGAGTTCTACATCTTCACCTGGCTCGGCGTGGTCGGCGGTCTGCTCGGCACGGTCGCGGGCATCCTGATCGCCGACTACTGGATCGTCCGGCGTACGGTCCTGCACCTGGCGGACCTGTACACACCGGGCGGGCGGTACTGGTACACCTCCGGTTGGAACTGGCGGGCCCTGGCGGCGTTCGCGGTCGGCGGCGTACTGGCCGTCGGCGGTTCGTACTCCACCGTGAACGCGGACGGGGTGAAGTCCGGTCCCTTCCCGGCGGACGGGCTGATCCCCTTCCTGAAACCCCTCGCGGACTACGGCTGGGCGGTGGGCCTCGCGGCCTCGCTGCTGCTGTACGTGGCGCTGATGCTGCCGCGGGAGCGGGCGCGCGCGGCGGGGTGAGGTGTCACGACGGGGGGCGACCGGTGCTACCGGCCGCCCCCAGCGCCGCCACCGCTTCCTTGGCGGCCTTGATCGCGCCCTTGTTCATCTCGTCCGAGCTGGGCGCCTCCTTCGACTCGAAGTCCGAGCCGTTGTAGGTGACGACCACCAGCGCGTTGGACGCGCGCACGACCACCATGGCCTCCCGCGTCTTCTGGTCGTCCTCGGTGGTGAGGTTGACGACCGAGTAGGCCGCGTCGCCCGTGCCGGGGACCGTGCCGCCGCCGCTCTTCTCCTTGACGCGTGACTCGTACTGCTTCTCCGCCTTCTCGTCCGACTCACTGACCTCGAAGGAGACGTCGAGCCAGCGGTAGTCGAAGCCCTTGAGGGCGTTCCAGGAGCAGGTGCGGCGCACCGATTTGTCCGTCGAGGAGATCTCCTTGCCGGCCGTCTTGGCGCCGGGCACGAGAGAGGTGATCGTCTTCTGGCCCACGGCGGTGCACGGCGCCGGTGCGGCGGTGTACGTCTTCGGCGCGGTCGACGTGGACGGCGCCGAGGCGGACTGGGTCCCGGTCCGGCCCGTCTTCTTGCTCTGGGCGGCGGGGGCACTGGACTCCGGACCGGAGCTGAGCGCCCAGCCCGCGCAGGCGAGCACGACGACCGGCGTCAGACGCGCGGTGAGAGCGAGCGGCAGAGGAAGAGAACGCACGGCGCACTTCTCGTGGGGGATGGTGCGGAGGGGGTCCGCACTGCGGACGGGACGCCAGTGTCACACGACTCACTGTGAGGCGGAAGTGCCAACTCGCTCCGTGCCTGAGCGGTAACTGAGCCTGACTGTCGACGCGTTGTGTGTCCTGTTATGTCCCCGCGACGCGGTATGAGGAGCCGCCCGAGCCTCCGCCCGCCCGGGAGGTCACCACGGTCGGCTGGTCACCACCTCGGACGGGGTGACCACCGCCGGGGCGGTCTTCGGGCGCTGGGCCCGGATCCACCCAGGTCGGCTACGAGCACCCTGCGGGGGCGGCGCCCCGGGGGATCCGGCTCGGCCCCCGCGTGGTGCGCGCGAAGTCAGGGCGATACGACGGCGGCGCGCTCTCGTGCGCTGCGGACCGCTTCGGTCAGCCCGGCGAGGTCGTAAGGTCCGCGGTGCAACCGGCCGTTGACGAAGAACGTCGGGGTGCCCGCCACGCCACTGAGGTCGGCCGACTCGACGTCCTCGGCCACCTGGGCGGCCGCCGCAGGCGAGCGCAAATCCCGTTCGAACCGCTCCGTGTCGAGCCCCAGTTGCTCGGCGTGGCGCAGCAGCTCCTGCGGGCGCAGCTCGCCCTGGTGGGCCAGCAGGACGTCGTGCATCTGCCAGAAGGCGTCCTGCCCGGCCGCCGCTTCCGACGCCTCCGCCGCGAGCTGGGCTCGGGGGTGCACGTCGTTGAGCGGAAGGTGCCGCCAGACGTACCTCACGTCCCCGACGCCGGCGAGCAGCTGACGGACCACCGGCTCCGCCTTGCCGCAGTAGGGGCATTCGAAGTCACCGTATTCGACCACGGTGACGGAGGCGGTGCGCGGGCCACGGACGTGGTCCTGGTCGGGATCCACCGGCACGGCGAGATCGATGATGCCCTCCGCCGTACCGAGCAGGGCCCGGCCTCGGGTGGGCTCGGGCAGCGCGTGCACCAGGGAGGTGATCGCCCAGGTGAGCGCCAAGGACAGGGGCACGGAGGCGAGGATGCCCACCTTGGCCTGCATGAGATCGTCGCCGTCGAGGGCGAGGGTGGCGATCAGCAGGGAGACCGTGAAGCCGACGCCTGCCGCGCTGCCGCCGGCGAGGACGGCACCCCAGCCGACCTGCGGGCGCAGGCGTCCGCGGCTCAGCCAGGTGGTCAGCAGCTCCGCGAGGGTGATGCCCAGGGGCTTGCCCAGCAGGAAGGCGACGAGGATGCCGAGGGTGATCGGCGAGGTGAGACTCTGGGCGAGACCGTTCCAGGTCACGTGGACACCGGCGTTGGCGAGAGCGAAGACGGGGACGATCAGGTAGCTGGTGAAGGGGTGGTAGAGCTGCTGGAGGCGGTCGTTGGGCGAGATCGCGGCCTGCAGCCCCTGGCGCAGGGAGCGCTCGAGTTCCGGCGTGGGCTGCTCCCGGAAGAGGCGGAACAGCCCGCTGGCGCGTTCCAGGTCCGTACGCGAGGCCGGGTAGGCGTAGGTGATCAGACCGAAGGCGAGCCCGGTGACGACCGGGTCGACGCCCGATCGCAGCAGAGCCCCCCACACACCGACGGCGAGAACGGTGTGGACGGCCACGTGACGCACTCCGAACCTGCCCAGGAGCAGCGCCACCAGCAAGAGTGCGACGGCGGCCAGCAGCGCCGCCCAGGACAGGCTGCCGCTGTGCACGACGGCGATGACCCCGAGAGCGACGAAGTCGTCGACGACGGACGCCGTCAGCAGAGAGGCGCGCAGGGCCTGGGGCAGCCGCCTCCCCAGGATCGCGAGGGTGCCCAGGGCGAACGCGGTGTCGGTCGACATCGCCGCCCCCCACCCCTGGTCGACGCCATGTCCGGCAGTGAACGCCAGGTAGATCGAGACGGGGACGACCATCCCCGTGAGCCCGGCGACGAGCGGAAGCGCCACACGGCGACGGTCACGCAGCTCGCCCATGTCGAACTCGCGGCGTGCCTCCAGCCCGATGACGAAGAAGAAGAGTGCCATCAGGCCGCTGTTGACCCACTCACGCAGCTCCAGACCGACACCGCCGGAGCCCGCACGGACCGACAGCACCGTCGTCCAGGTGTCCTCGTAGACGCCGGGGGCGAGGTTGGCCCACACCAAGGCGGCGAGCGCGGCGGCCCCCAGGACGAGTGCACTGCCCGTCTCGGTACGCAGAAAGTCCCGCAAGGGGGTCCGCGACGCGTCCGAGCGGACGCTTTGTCCGGTTCCTTGCGACGCGGCGCCAGGGATGTCGGTGCTCATGGTCTGCGCTCGCAGGCGGGTCCGGCACCAAGGGTTCGTCTCGGCCGCGCAGCACTCCCGACCGTCACGGGGAACGACGATCCGGTCGGCTGCCGGCGCGCCGCTGGGCAGCGCTCATGGTCCGACGTTACGCGGTGACCGCGCGCCGCGCCTCGCGAGACGGACCACGCCCGGTCGGCGCCGGAGGCGGGGGAGGAGGGGCGCGGGGCGATCGATAGCCTGCGGGGAGAGTGCGGGGGAGGCGGGCGCGGGCTCGCACTCCCCGGACGCTCCCCAGAGCCGACCGTGAAGGCCGCCCCGACCGGCCGATGCACGCAGACCAGCAAGGTGAAAGGCCACATGTTCACCACCCGCCCCACTCTCCAGGGCACCTTCGGCATGGTGTCGTCCACCCACTGGCTCGCCTCGCAGTGCGCGATGGCGGTGCTGGAGGACGGCGGCAACGCCTATGACGCGGCCGTCGCGGGCGCGTTCGTGCTGCACGTCGTCGAGCCGCACCTCAACGGGCCCGCCGGCGAGGTGCCCATCCTGCTCGCACCCGCGGGCGGGGAGGTGCGGGTGCTGTGCGGGCAGGGCGTGGCCCCCGCCGGGGCGAGCGTCGCCCGTTACCGGGCGCTCGGCCTCGACCTCGTTCCCGGCACCGGGCCCCTGGCCGCCGCCGTCCCGGGCGCCTTCGACGCCTGGATGCTGCTGCTGCGCGACCACGGCACGAAGCCGCTCGCCGACGTGCTGAAGTACGCCGTCGGGTACGCGGAGCACGGGCACGCGCCCGTGGAGCGCGTCGGCGAGACCGTGGAGACCGTGCGTGAGCTGTTCGAGACGGAGTGGCCTTCGTCGGCGGAGGTGTACCTGCCGGGCGGCAGGGCTCCGCGCCCCGGCGAGCTGCTGCGCAACCGCGCGCTCGCCGCCACCTGGAAGCGCCTGCTCGCCGAGGTCACCGGGGCGGGGGACAGGGAGGCGCAGATCGAGGCCGCGAGGGAGGTGTGGCGCACCGGATTCATCGCCGAGGCACTGGTACGGCAGGCCGGGCGCCCCACCCTGGACACCAGCGGCGAGCGCCACACCGGCACCCTCACGGCAGCCGACCTCGCCGGCTGGTCCGCCGGCTACGAGGCGCCCGCGACGTACGACTGGAACGGCTGGACCCTGTGCAAGGCCGGCCCCTGGAGCCAGGGCCCGGTGCTGCTCCAGCAGCTCGCGCTGCTGCCGCCCGAGCTGCCCGCCTACGGTTCCGCGGACTACGTCCACCTGCTGATCGAGGGTTCCAAGCTCGCCATGGCCGACCGCGAGGCCTGGTACGGCGACGCGCGCGAGGTGCCGCTCGACGACCTGCTGTCGGTGCCCTACAACGCGCTGCGGCGCGGCCTCGTCGGTGACCGGGCCTCGCACGAGCTGCTGCCCGGCAGCCCGGGCGGGCGCATGCCCCGGCTGTGCGCCCACGCGCGCGTGGTGGCCACCGAGGACCCCGGGTTCAGCCCGATGGGGGTGGGGGAGCCCACCGTCGCCAAGAGCCCGCTCTCCCCGGTCCCCGGCGAACCCGACGTCTCCCGCGACGGCGGCACCCGGGGCGACACCTGCCACCTGGACGTCGTCGACCGGTGGGGGAACATGGTCGCCGCCACGCCCAGCGGCGGCTGGCTCCAGTCCAACCCCGTCGTGCCCGAGCTGGGCTTCCCGCTGGGTACGCGCCTGCAGATGACCTGGCTGGAGGAGGGCCTGCCGAACTCGCTGACGCCGGGACGCCGGCCGCGGACCACGCTCACGCCGTCGATCGCACTGCGTGAGGGGGTGCCGGTGATGGCGTTCGGCACGCCCGGCGGGGACCAGCAGGACCAGTGGCAGCTGCACTTCTTCCTGGCGGTCGCCCTGCGCTCACCGGTCCGCGGCGGACTCGACCTCCAGGGTGCCATCGACGCCCCGAACTGGCACCACGACAGCTTCCCCGGCTCGTTCTACCCGCGCGGGATGCGCCCTGGGAGCGTGACGGTCGAGGGGCGGACGGCCCCGGAGGTGGTCGAGGAGCTGCGGCGGCGTGGGCACGACGTCACGGTGGGTGACGACTGGTCGGAGGGGCGGCTGTGCGCCGTGGCGCGGGACCCGGAGACGGGCGTGCTGTCGGCCGCGGCGAACCCGCGCGGGATGCAGGGGTACGCGGTCGGGCGCTGACCGGGGGCTCGGGCACCGGGTACCGGCCCCTTGGCGACCGGGCGGGCGTCGGGAATTCATCCCGATTCCACCCGGAGTGCACCGGCGGGGCGGGGATTGTCAGTGCCACGTGCTCTCATGGAGGCATGTTCGAAGACATGGAAACCATCGACGAGTTTCTCGCGCGTCACTCGGCCGACGTCGAGGAAGCGGTGCGCAAGGCCGCGGCCGCCGAGATCATGCCGCGCTTCCGGCAGCTGGCCGCGCACGAGATCGACCAGAAGAGCGGCCCGCACGACCTGGTGACGGACGCCGACCGGCTGGCCGAGCGGCACCTCACCGAGGCGCTCGGCGTGCTGCTGCCCGGCTCCGTGGTGGTCGGCGAGGAGGCGGTGCACGCCAACCCCGCGTCGTACGAGGCGATCCGCGGCGAGGCCCCGGTCTGGATCATCGACCCGGTGGACGGCACCCGGCAGTTCGTGCACGGCGACGAGGGCTTCTGCACGCTGGTCGCGCTCGCGCACCACGGCGTCGTGCTGGCCTCGTGGACGTACGCGGCCGCCCGTGACCAGCTGGCCACGGCGGTGCGCGGCCAGGGTGCCTTCCTCGACGGCGAGCGGCTGTTCGCGGGCCCGCCCACGCCGGGCCGTGACCTGCGGATCGCCACCTCCCACCCGGACTACACGAGCGACGAGGAGAAGCGCGCGCTGCTCGGCCTGTGGACGGACGGCGTCGCCCCGCGCGAGTGCGGCTCGGCCGGCCTGGAGTATCTCGCCGTCGCACGCGGCGAGTCCGACGCGACGGCGTTCTCGTGGGAGGCCGCGTGGGACCACGCCGCGGGCCTGCTGCTGGTCGAGGAGGCCGGCGGCGCCCACCTGACCCGCACCGGCGAGCCGTTCCGCATCACGGGCGGGAACACCCTGCCCTTCACCGCGGCCCGCGACGCGGCCACGGCCCGCCGGGTGGTGGGACTGCTGGCCTCGGCGGTCTGAGCGCCCGCCGCAGCGCGGCGGGCCCCCGTCGCGGAGGAGTGTCAGTCCCCCGGCATATCCTGATCCTGAGTGGCCATCGGCTGACGAAGGAGTCCGAAGGTGCCGTCGATGCTCGATGCGGTCGTGGTGGGTGCGGGACCGAACGGACTGACCGCCGCCGTGGAGCTGGCCCGCCGCGGCTTCTCCGTGGCGGTGTTCGAGGCGCGGGACACGATCGGCGGGGGTGCCCGCACCGAGGAGCTCACGCTTCCAGGCTTCCGGCACGACCCGTGCTCGGCCGCCCATCCCCTCGGGATCAACTCGCCGGCGTTCCGTGCGCTCCCCCTGGACCGCTACGGCCTGGAGTGGCTGCACGCCCCGCTGCCCATGGCGCACCCCTTTCCCGACGGCACCGCGGCGGTCCTGTCCCGGTCGGTCGGTGAGACGGCCGCCTCCCTGGGGCCGCGGGACGCGGGGGCGTACCGCAGGCTGGTGGGGCCCTTCCTGCCCCACTGGGACACGCTGGCCCGCGACTTCATGTCCCTGCCGCTGACCGCGCTGCCCCGCGACCCGCTGACCCTCGCCCGCTTCGGCCTGGCCGGCCTGCCCCCGTCCACCTGGCTGACCCGCCGTTTCCGCGACGAACCCGCCAAGACCCTGTTCGCCGGACTCGTCGCCCATGTGATGGCCCCCCTCACCGGCTTCGCCACCGGCGCGGTCGGCCTGGTCTTCGCCCTCGCCGCGCACGCCCGGGGCTGGCCCGTGGCCCGGGGTGGCTCCCAGGCCATCTCGGACGCGCTGGCGGCCTACCTGAAGGACCTCGGCGGCGCCATCCACACCGACTACGAGGTCAAGCGCCTGGACGACCTGCCGCCCGCCCGCGCGTACGTCTTCGACACCTCACCCACGGCCCTGGCCCGCATCGCGGGTTTCGGCCGCTACTACGAGGGGTACCGGTACGGCCCGGGCGTCTTCAAGATCGACTACGCGCTGGACGGCCCGGTCCCGTGGACCGCCGAGGAGCCCCGCAGGGCCGGGACCGTGCAGATCGGCGAAAGCAGCGCCGAGATCGCCACCGCGCTGCGCGAGGCGTCCCGTTTCGGCCGGGCGCCCGACGCGCCGTTCCTCATCACCGTGCAGCCGAGCGTCGCCGACCCCACCCGGGCCCCCGAGGGCAAGCAGGTCTTCTGGGCGTACGGCCATGTGCCCAGTGGCTGGACCGGAGACCTCACCGATGCCATCGAGCGCCAACTGGAGCGCTACGCCCCGGGTTTCCGCGACCGCGTCCTGGCCCGCGCGAGCGCCGGACCGCCCGAACTCGCCGCCCGCAACGCCAACTACGTCGGCGGCGACATCGCCTCGGGCGCGGTCAGCGGGCTCCAGACCGTGCTGCGGCCCAAACTGTCCCTGTTCCCGTACAGCACCCCGCACCCGGCCGTGTACCTCTGCTCGTCGGCCACCCCGCCGGGGCCGGGCGTGCACGGCATGTCGGGGCACAACGCGGCGAAGGCCGTGTGGAGGAGGCTGAGGCAGACATGACCCCTCACATCACGCTCGTCCAGGGCGACATCACCGAGCAGAGCGCCGACGCCATCGTCAACGCCGCCAACTCCTCGCTGCTGGGCGGCGGCGGTGTGGACGGCGCGATCCACCGGCGCGGCGGCCCCGCGATCCTGGAGGACTGCCGCGAGCTGCGCGCCGCCCGCTACGGCGAGGGCCTGCCGACGGGACAGGCGGTCGCCACCACGGCGGGCGACCTGGACGCCCGGTGGGTGATCCACACCGTGGGCCCGGTCCACTCCGCGCAGGAGGACCGCTCCGGGCTGCTGGCCTCGTGCTACCGGGAATCCCTGCGCGTCGCCGACGAGTTGGGCGCGCGCACCCTCGCGTTCCCGGCCGTCTCCGCCGGCGTCTTCGGCTGGCCGATGGACGACGCCGCGCGGATCGCGGTCGAGACCGTCCGGGCCGCGGGGACGTCGGTCGAGGAGGTCAGGTTCGTGCTCTTCGACGAGCGGGCGTACGAGGCGTTCGCGGGGCAGGTGGGCTGACACGGGCCGCCATGCCGGGCTCTCTCAGGAACGAACAAAGTCCGACGGGGCAATTGCTCGGTCGTGTTCGAAGTCCTAGGGTGAGCCGGGCGCAGCAGCCCACACCGTCCTCGCGAGCCGCGTCCCACCACGACGGCAACGGCTGCCCCGTCACCGTGAGGTGACCCACCCTCAGTTCGTGCAGCGCACTGTTCGTCCCGAGGAAGGACACGGTCATGCCGCACCCGTACCCCTCTCCCTTCGGCCGGCCCTTCGTCAGCCGCCGCCGGCTTCTGGAGTCGGGCGCCGCCGTGCTCGGCGCGCTCGCCCTGTCCTCGTCGCCCGCCGCCGCGTACGCCACCCCGCGCGGCGCGACGCAGGACGCCCCGCCCGAGTGGAACGGCGACATCGGCCTGTTCCGGCTGGGCACCGAGCCCCCGCACACCACGCTCACGCCGTACGCGGACGTACGGCAGGCCCTGGCCGCCGACCGCACCCGCTCGCCGTACCGGCTGAGCCTCGACGGCAGCTGGAAGTTCGCCTACGCCGACCGCCCCGACGACCGGGACCCGGACTTCCACCGCACCGACGTCGACGACTCCACCTGGGACACCGTCCCCGTCCCCTCCTGCTGGCAACTGCACGGCTACGACGCCCCGATCTACATCAACATCACCTACCCCTGGTGGGGTCCCAACGGCCGGGGCGAGGAGGCACAGCCCCCGGCCGCCCCCACCCGCCACAACCCCGTCGGCCAGTACAGGCGCACCTTCACCGTGCCCCGCTCCTGGGAGGGACGGCGGACCTTCCTGCACTTCGAGGGCGTCAAGTCGGCCCACTACGTGTGGATCAACGGGGAACTGGTGGGCTACCACGAGGACTCCTACACGCCCGCCGAGTACGACATCACCGCGCACCTGAGGCCCGGCACCAACCAGATCGCGGTGGAGGTCTACCGCTACTCCGACGGCGACTGGCTGGAGGACCAGGACATGATCCGGCTGAGCGGCATCTTCCGCTCGGTCCACCTGTACTCCACCCCGGCCGTGCACCTGCGCGACTTCCGTCTCGACACCCCGCTCGGCGACGACTTCACCACCGCCGAACTGACGGTCACCGCGCACGTACGCGACTACGGCGACGGCGGCGGGCGCCACACCGTGGAGACCCAGCTGTACGACGCGCGCGGGCACGCCGTCTGGCCCCGGCCGCTCCGCCAGGAGGCCGACGTACCGGCCGGCGAGGAGACGACCGTGCGCGCCGCGCGAGCCGTGCCCGCGCCGCGGCTGTGGTCGGCCGAGCACCCGTACCTGTACACGGCCGTCCTGCAACTGCGCGACCCGGCGGGCGAGGTCGTCGAGACGCTGTCGCACCGGGTGGGCCTGCGCGAGTTCGCGCTCAAGGGCGGCCTGATGCGCATCAACGGCAAGCCGGTGTCCCTGCGCGGCACCAACCGGCACGAGATGCATCCCGACCGCGGCATGGCGCTCACCCGCGCCGACCTCGTCGAGGACATCCGGATCATCAAGCGGCTGAACATCAACACGGTCCGCACCTCGCACTACCCCAACAACCCGCTGTGGCTGGAGCTCGCCGACGAGTACGGCCTGTACCTCGTGGACGAGACCAACCTGGAGACCCACGGCATACGCGACGAGTACCCGGGCGACCACCCCGAATGGACGAAGGCCTGCCTCGCCCGCGCGCAGAACATGGTCCACCGGGACAAGAACCACGCCTGCGTGGTCATCTGGTCGCTCGGAAACGAGGCCGGCGGCGGCAGCACCTTCACCGCCATGCACGACTGGATCCGCTCCTACGACCCCACCCGCGTCATCCAGTACGAGGGCGACGACCGCCCCGGCATCAGCGACATCCGCTCCAGGATGTACGAGAGCCCCCAGCGCGTCGAGGCCCGCGCCAAGGACGCGAACGACACCCGGCCGTACGTGATGATCGAGTACTCGCACGGGATGGGGAACTCCAACGGCAACTTCAAGAAGTACTGGGACGTCGTCCGCCGCCACGACGTGCTCCAGGGCGGCTGGATCTGGGACTTCGCCGACCAGGCGCTGACCTGGCCCACCCCGGTCCGCACACTGCTCACCGAGTCCGGGCCCGCCGCACTGAGTGGCGAGCTCCTCGCCCCCGCGGGCACCTTCCACCGGGCCAAGGGCCTCACCGGCGGGACCGTCTTCGCCCGCGACGGCCGCCTCGACCTCACCGGCTCGCTGACGCTGGAGGCCTGGGTCACTCCCGGGGTGACGGGCTATCACCAGCCCATCCTCGCCAAGGGCGACACCCAGTACGCCCTGAAACAGACCGACCGGAACCTGGAGTTCTTCCTCCACTGCGGCGGACGGTGGATCACCGCGAGCTGGCCCCTGCCGGACGACTGGACCGGCCGCGAGCACCACATCGCCGGAGTCTTCGACGCGGACGCGGGCACACTCACCCTCCACGTCGACGGCGCCGTGCGGGCCACCCGGACCACCGACCGGCGCCCCGGCAGCAACACCGCCCCCCTCGCGCTCGGGACCGACGTCGACAACCCGACCCGTGAGTTCAGCGGCACCGTCCGCCGCGCCCGCGTATACGCCCGCGCCCTGAGCGCCGGCGAGCTGGCCTCCGGCGGCCGCGGCCCGGGCGACGACGGCGTGCGCTTCTGGTTCGACGCCGCCACCGTGCGCCTCACCGAACGGCGGCCCGCGCAGCGGACGTTCCTCGCCTACGGCGGGGACTGGGGGGACCACCCCAACGACGGGGCGTTCTCCGGCGACGGCATCATCAGGGCCGACCGCGGGAGCACCGGCAAGGCCGTCGAGGTCAAACAGGTCTACCAGGCGATCGACGTCTCCGCGGCCCCCGGCGGCCCCGGCGCGGTCACCCTCACCAACGAGTACCTGTTCACCGGCCTGCGCGAGTTCGACGGCCACTGGACCCTCGTGGCCGACGGCCGAGCCGTCCAGCGCGGCAGGCTGAGCCGCGAGCAGCTGGACGTCCCACCGCTGAGCAGCAAGGACGTCACCCTGCCGGTGCGGCTGCCGGGCAAACCGGCGCCCGGCACGGAGTACTTCCTCCAGCTGTCCTTCACCACCAGGGAGCCCACGAAGTGGGCCGAGGCCGGCTTCGAGGTGGCCAAGCGACAACTCCCGCTCGACGTACGCGTCCCGGCCGTCACCCCCGCCCCGCTGGACAGCGTTCCGGCGCTCACGTACGAGGACGGCGAGGACTTCGTCACCGTGACGGGCAAGGGGTTCTCCGTCACCGTGGACAAGGGCAGCGGCGTCATCACGTCCTACGTGGCCGCGGGCACCCGCTTGATCACCTCGGGGCCCGCGCCGAACTTCTGGCGGGCGCCCACCGACAACGACAGGGGCAACGGCCAGCACACCCGCAACCAGACCTGGCGGGACGCCGGCGCCCTGCGTGAAGTGACGGGCGTGCGCGTACGGGCCGTGCGGGACCGGGCCGTCGAGATCGAGGTCGGCGGCACCCTGCCCACGACGACCGAGTCGGCGTACACCACCACCTACACGGTGTTCGGCAACGGTGAGATCAAGGTCGACCACACCCTGCACCCGGGCGCGGCGAACCTGCCGTACCTGCCGGAGGTCGGCACCCTGCTGTTCCTGCCACGGCGCCTCGACCGGCTGCACTACTACGGCCGCGGACCCGACGAGAACCACTGGGACCGCAACAACGGCACCGACGTCGGCGTCCACGCCGGCACCGTCGCCGGCCAGTGGACGCCTTACCTGCGCCCGCAGGAGAACGGCAACCGGACCGACGTGCGCTGGGCGGCGCTGACCGGGCGGGACGGAGCGGGACTGCTGGTCTGCGGGGAGCCGCTGGTGGAGGTCAACGCCTCGCACTTCACGCCGGAGGACCTGTCGTCCGGCGTGCGCCACGACTACCAGCTCACTCCCCGTGACGCGGTCGTGCTGCGGGTGAACCACCGGCAGATGGGCGTGGGCGGCGACGACAGCTGGGGCGCCCACACCCACGACGAGTACAAACTGTTCGCCGACCGCGACTACGCCTACACCTACCGGCTGCGCCCGCTGCGCGACGTACGGGACGCGACGGCGCAGGCCCGCAGGCCGACCGCCACCGAGTAGCGCACGGCGGCGCCCGGCACTCCCGGGACGGTCTTCGCGTGTCGGGCGCCGCACGGTGGAAACCCGTACGACCACAGGGCGAGAGGACGACGACCCCGTGGCGGAAGGGGACCACATGCGTTTCCGTGACCGTGCCCATGCCGGGCGGGAACTGGCCGGGCATCTGCGCATCCTGCAGGAGAAGGGGACGCTCCCGGATCCGGTGGTCCTCGCCCTGCCCCGGGGCGGTGTCACGGTGGCCCGGGAGGTCGCGCTGGCGCTCGGCGCGCCGCTCGACGTGCTCGTGGTCCGCAAGATCGGGGCGCCGTTCCACGAGGAGTTCGGGGTCGGGGCCCTCGCGGGCGACGAGCCGCCGTTCTTCGACACCCGGGCCTTGGAGCAGATGGGCCTGAACGAGGCCGAGCTGGCGCCGATCGTGGCCCGGGAGCGGACGGAGCTGCACCGCCGCGAGGAGCGGTACCGCCAGGACCGGCCCGCCGCCGAACTGCACGGACGCACCGCCATCCTCGTCGACGACGGACTGGCCACCGGGTCGACCGCGCGGGCCGCCGTGCGCGCGGTCCGGCACCGGGAGCCGGAGCGGATCGTCGTCGCCGCGCCGGTCTGCTCGCACGAGGCGTGCGACCTGCTGCGCGGCGAGGCCGACGACGTGGTGTGCCTGCTGCGGCCGAGCCCGTTCCACGCGGTCGGCCTCTGGTACGACGACTTCGAACAGCTGACGGACGAGGACGTGCTGGAAGCGCTGCACGGCGGCTGACCCGGCGGGCCCAGGAGGTGCCCATGAGCAGGTGGATACGTGACGTGATGTCCTCGGGCACCGCGTCGATCGAACCCATGACGACGGTGGCCCGGGCGGCGCAGGTCATGCGCGACCAGGACATCGGCGACGTCCTCGTGGCGTACGACCGGGACCTGTTCGGCGTGCTCACCGACCGTGACATCGCGGTGCGGGCGGTCGCCGAGGCCCGGGACCCGCGGACGACCCCCGTCGGCTCGCTCTGCACCCGCCCGCCCGTGGTCACGGTGGCACCGGACGACACGGTCGATCGTGCGCTCACGCTGATGCGGCACTACGCCGTCCGCAGGCTGCCCGTCGTCGACCACGGTGGCCGTCCGGTCGGCATGGTCAGCCTCGGCGACCTCGCCCCCTCCGAGGACCCCCGCTCCGCGCTCGCCGAGATCAGCCGGGCGGCTCCGAACCACTGAGGCCCGCACCACGGAAGGCCGGCACGCCATGCCCCCTGAAGAGCCCGAGCCCCGGGAGCGGTCGGGCGCGCACCACGCACGCCGCCCCCGTACCGGCACCGAACCGCGCACCGCCCGCAGCCCGCTGCGCCTGCGCATGCTGCTCAACGCCGTCTTCCTGCCCGTGTTCGTCGTGGCGACGGTGCTGTTCGCCCTCTGGGCCGCGCACTCCTCGCCGTCCGGCGTCCCCGGTCCCGCGCCACTGACCTGCCTCGCCGTCGTCTGCGGCGTGCTGGCCCTCGTCGCCGCCGTGGACGGGGTGGTCGTACGGCGCCGGATGCGCCAGGAACGAGACCGGCGCCCGTCCTGAGACCGGCGTCATGGCGATCACTGTGGCCATCGGCGGAGCGGGGCGAAAGAATCCCTTACCAACGCGGACCGACCGTGCTGCATGACACCGAAAAGGACCTGACGCATGGACGAGCAGGACGAGCGCTTCGACGTCGTCGTTCTCGGAGCGGGCCCCGGCGGTTACGTCGCCGCCGTCCGGGCCGCCCAGCTGGGCAGGAGCGTCGCCGTCGTGGAGGAGAAGTACTGGGGCGGCGTCTGCCTGAACGTCGGCTGCATCCCCACCAAGGCCCTCCTGCGCAACGCCGAGCTCGCGCACATCGTCACCCGTGAGGCCAAGACCTTCGGCATCAAGGTCGACGGCGAGGTCTCCTTCGACTACGGCGAGGCATTCCGCCGCAGCCGCCGGGTCGCGGACGGCCGGGTCAAGGGCGTCCACTACCTGATGAAGAAGAACAAGATCACGGAGTTCGACGGCCGCGGCACGTTCCTCGACGCGCACACCCTCCAGGTCACCGACTACGAGGGCACCACCCGCACGATCGGCTTCGAGAACTGCGTCATCGCCACCGGCGCCACTCCCAAGCTGCTCCCCGGCACCCGCCGCACCTCGCGCGTCGTGACGTACGAGGAGCAGATCCTCGCCGAGGACCTGCCGCGGTCGGTCGTCATCGCGGGCGCCGGAGCGATCGGCATCGAGTTCGCCTACGTGCTGCACAACTACGGCGTGAAGGTCACCGTCGTGGAGTTCCTGGACCGGGTCGCCCCCTCGGAGGACGCGGAGGTCTCGGCCGAACTGGCCCGCCAGTACCGCAAGCTGGGCATCGACGTGCTGACCTCGACCCGCGTCGACGCCATCGACGAGTCCGGCCCGCAGGTCCGCGTAACGGTCACCGGCAAGGACGGCTCCCAGCAGGTGCTGGAGGCCGACAAGGTGCTGCAGGCGATCGGCTTCGCGCCCAACGTCACGGGCTACGGCCTGGAGAACACCGGCGTCCGCGTCACGGAGCGCGGCGCGATCGACGTCGACGGCCGCTGCCGCACCTCCGTGCCGCACATCTACGCCATCGGCGACGTCACCGCGAAGCTCATGCTCGCGCACGCCGCCGAGGCCATGGGCATCGTCGCCGCCGAGACCCTCGCGGACGCCGAGACGATGGAACTCGACTACGCGATGATCCCGCGCGCCACCTACTGCCGGCCGCAGGTCGCCAGCTTCGGCTACACCGAGGCCCAGGCCCGTGAGCTGGGCTACGACGTCAAGGTGGTCAAGTTCCCGTTCACCGCCAACGGCAAGGCACACGGCCTCGGCGACGCCACCGGCTTCGTGAAGCTGATCAGCGACGCCAGGTACGGGGAACTGGTCGGCGGCCACCTCATCGGCCCGGACGTCACCGAACTGCTGCCCGAGCTGACCCTGGCCCAGCAGTGGGACCTGACCGTCCACGAGGTCGCGCGCAACGTACACGCGCACCCGACGCTGGGCGAGGCGGTCAAGGAGGCGGTGCACGGGCTGGCCGGCCACATGATCAACATGTGAGCCGAATGCCCGTACCCGCAGGTGACAGGCTGTTTCCCACCCGGCCGCGACTCGCCCGGGTGTCACTCGACCGGCGTAATCGGAATGGCGGCACCCGGGAGGCACCCCGACGCTGGAAGTCACCCACATGGGGACATCTACACGGGGACGGAAGGGACGGCCGCCATGGCTCAGCACGCTGCACACCCGACGGGAAGCCCGCACACCGCGCCGACGGAGCGCCGCGAAGGATGGGTCACCGGGGGCGTCACGTTCGCCGGTGTGCTGATGTTGTGCGCCGGTGTGCTGGCGGTGCTCCAGGGCATCGCGGCGATCGCCGAGGACAACGTCTACGCCCGCCTCGGCACCTACGTCTACAAGCTGAACCTCACCGGCTGGGGCTGGATCCACCTGGTCCTCGGCGTCCTGGTGGCGGTGACCGGCTGGGGCCTGCTGGTCGGCCAGTCCTGGGCGCGGTACGCCGGTATCGCGCTGGCCGCGATCAGCCTGATCCTGCAGTTCATCTTCCTGCCGTACCAGCCCGTCTGGTCGGTCGTCATGATGGCGATCGACGTGTTCATCATCTGGGCGCTGGCCACCTGGCGGGAAGCTCCGGCCGCCACCCGCTGAAGTCCGCACGGCAGGCGGGGCGGCTCCCCGAGAGGAGCCGCCCCGCTGTGCGAGTCGGCGTGGTGATCCGGGCCCGTCCAGGACAGCGAAGGTCGATGTCGGATTCTCGCCAGCCCCCGCGCCCCCGGTGGACGATGCTGGAGGCATGCAGAAGGGGATGCACACCGACACCGAGCGCTGTCTGCGGGCCGTCCGGTCCAAGGACGCCCGCTTCGACGGCTGGTTCTTCACCGCCGTCCTGACCACCGGGATCTACTGCCGGCCCAGCTGCCCGGTCGTGCCGCCCAAGCCGGCGAACATGGTGTTCCACCCGAGCGCGGCGGCCTGTCAGCAGGCCGGTTTCCGGGCGTGCAAGCGCTGCCGCCCGGACACCAGCCCCGGCTCCCCGGAGTGGAACCAGCGCGCCGACCTGGTCGCCCGCGCCATGCGGCTGATCGCCGACGGCGTCGTGGACCGCGAGGGCGTCCCCGGTCTCGCCGCCGGGCTCGGCTACAGCGCCCGGCAGATCGAACGCCAGCTGCTCGCCGAACTCGGCGCGGGCCCCCTCGCCCTGGCCCGCGCCCAGCGCGCCCAGACCGCCCGGCTGCTGATCGAGACGACCGCGCTGCCCATGGCGCAGATCGCCTTCGCGGCCGGCTTCGCCTCCATCCGCACCTTCAACGACACCGTCCGCGAGGTCTTCGCCCTCACTCCCGGCGACCTGCGCGCGCGGGTACCGAAGGGACACGCCGGGGGCAGCCCGGGCGCCCTGTCCCTCCGGCTCCCGTTCCGCGCCCCGCTCAACCCCGACAACCTCTTCGGCCACCTCGCAGCCACCGCCGTACCCGGCGTGGAGGAGTGGCGGGACGGTGCCTACCGGCGCACGCTCCGCCTCCCCTACGGCCACGGCGTCGTCGCGCTCACCCCGCACCCCGACCACATCGCCTGCCGCCTCACCCTCAGCGACCTGCGCGACCTGCCCGTCGCCATCAGCCGCTGCCGGCGGATGCTCGACCTGGACGCCGACCCGGTCGCGGTCGACGACCAGTTGCGCGCCGATCCGGTGCTGGCGCCGCTGGTGGACAAGGCGCCCGGACGGCGGGTGCCGCGCACGGTCGACGAGGCCGAGTTCGCCGTACGGGCGGTGCTGGGGCAGCAGGTCTCCACGGCCGCCGCCCGCACCCACGCCGCCCGGCTGGTCACCGCACACGGCGAGCCGGTCGAGGACTCGGAGGGCGGGCTCACCCATCTCTTTCCCTCCTCCGAGGCCCTGGCGGCGCTCGACCCCGAGTCGCTCGCCATGCCCCGCACCCGCCGCAGGACCTTCACCACGCTCGTCGGTCAACTCGCCGACGGCTCGCTCCATCTGGGCGTGGAGAGCGACTGGCCGGACGTCCGCGCCCGGCTGCTGGCCCTGCCCGGCTTCGGCCCCTGGACGGCCGACGTCATCGCGATGCGCGCCCTCGGCGACCCCGACGCCTTCCTCCCCACCGACCTCGGCATCCGCCGCGCGGCGGGGGAGCTGGGTCTGCCCTCCACCCCGGCCGCGCTCACGGCGCGCGCGGCCGCGTGGCGCCCCTGGCGGGCGTACGCGGTCCAGTACCTGTGGGCGACCGACAGTCACCCGATCAACTTCCTTCCCGTGTAAGCACTGTGCGAGAACCCGTACGAGGACCCCGATGCGACAGCACACCGTCATCGACAGCCCCTACGGCCTGCTCACCCTCGTCGCCGACGACGGCGTCCTGAGCGGCCTCTACATGACCGGCCAGCGGCACCGCCCGGCGGAGGAGACCTTCGGCGGGCGGGACGAAACGCCCTTCGGCGAGGCCGTCGACCAGCTGACGGCCTACTTCGGCGGCGAGTTGAAGGACTTCAGCGTCGAACTGCGCCTGAACGGCACGCCGTTCCAGCGTTCCGTCTGGGAGCAGCTGCGCCGCATCCCCTACGGCGAGACCCGCTCGTACGGCGAACTGGCCGAGGCCCTGGGCAATCCCCAGGCCTCCCGCGCGGTCGGCCTCGCCAACGGCAAGAACCCCATCGGCATCATCGTTCCCTGCCACCGGGTGATCGGCGTTGGCGGCGGCCTCACCGGCTACGGCGGCGGCCTGGACCGCAAGCAGCGCCTGTTGGACTTCGAACGAGGCGCGGCCCTGTTCTAGCTCCCGCCCGGGGTCCTAGCCGGCGAGGGCCCGCAACAGCCTCGGCAGCGCGGTGCCGATCGGTTCCCGTACGACCTCGTCGGCCTGGTCGTCGTACGGCGTCGGCTCGGCGTTGACGACGACCAGGCGTGCCCCGTGGTCGGCGGCGACGCCCGCGAGGCCGGCGGCGGGCTGCACCTGGAGACTGCTGCCGACCGCGAGGAACACCTGGCAGGCCTTGGTGATCGCGACGGCCTGGCCGAGGACGACCGGGTCGAGCCGCTCGCCGAACATGACCGTCGCCGACTTCAGGATCCCTCCGCACTCCAGGCACGCCGGATCGCCCTCACCGGCCTCGACACGGGCGATCGCGTCCGTCATGGACCCGCGCGCATGACACCCGGTGCACACCACCGCGCGTGCGCTGCCGTGCAGTTCGAGCACCTTGCGGGCGGGCATCCCGGCGAGCTGGTGCAGCCCGTCCACGTTCTGCGTGATCACCCGCACCGGCACCCCGGACCGCTCCAGCTCCGCCACCGCCCGGTGCGCGGCGTTCGGCTCCGCCTGGAGCGTCCCGTTCTCGCGCCGCATCTGCCAGGAGCGCCGGCGGATCTCCGGATCGCCCATGTAGTACTCGTACGTCACGAGCTTCTCGGCCTCGGGATCCCGCCGCCACAGCCCGTTCGGGCCGCGGTAGTCCGGGATGCCGGAGTCGGTGGAGATGCCGGCGCCACTGAGGATCGCGACGAGGGGCTTGTTCATGGGGTCGAGCGTAGGGCGGTGACGAACTGGTCGGCGAACCGATATCCGGGTCGGCGGGGCGACGCCGCTGCTAGGGTCCGCGCATGGCCAAGGTCAATGTCTCGCTCGACGCCGGACTCGTCGTCGAAGCCATGGTGCTCGCGGGTGTCGGCAGCCCGCAGGACGCGGTGGAACTCGTCCTGCGTGACTACGTCGAGCGCGGCCACCGGACGGAGGCCAGGGTCGCCGAGCGGGACGAGGCGCTGCACGAGGTGGACGCCAAGCCACGCGACGTGGAGGGCTGAACCCGCGTGATCCGTGCGGCCCGTGCTTCATGACGTGCCGCGCCGCATCTCGGCACCCCGCGCATTCCGGTGCGTCCCGGCAGCGGCCCGCGCCCCGCGACGGGTCAGCCGGCCCGGTGGCCGTTTTCCAGTTCGACCGTTTCCGTGCCGTTGGCCAGGGCGTCCAGGGCGGCCTGCACACGGCGGCCCGTGGCGCCGGGCAGACGCTCAAGGAGCTCGTCGGGATCGACGAACCGCCACGACAGCAGCTCCTCCTCCTGCAACCGGATCGCCTTGATGTCCTCCTCGCTCAAGACCCCGCCGTCGTAGAGGTACGCCACCAGCGGCGGCCGGGCGGTGCCGTGCACCCAGTCCACGGCGAGCAGTCGCCCCAGCGCGCGGTCCAGGCCGATCTCCTCCGCGGTCTCGCGGCGCGCGCCCTGCCGGGGGGTCTCGCCGTCGTCGGACTCGATCGTGCCGCCCGGCAGCGCCCAGCCCTCGCGGTAATTGGGCTGGACGAGCAGCACACGGCCCTCGGCGTCACGGAAGAGAGCGGCGGCTCCGGCGAGGACGCGGGGCAGGCTCGCGATGTACGTGGCGAAGTCAGGAGTGGTCACCCTGGCAAGGGTAACCAGCGCGCAGGGCCGCCTTCCCCGGCGCACGACGACCCCGAACGCGCCGCCCCGCCCTGCGCCCGACCCGCGCTCTGCGCCTTACCCCCGCCGAGCGCCCGCGCCCTGCCCCGCGTGTCTACGCCTCCGCCTGCGCCAGCCGCAGCGTCCGCTGCGCCAGTTCGCTGATGCGGACCCCGTCGAAACCGAACACCGCGCTGCGCACCGTGTCCTCCAGCGGTTCCTTCCACTGGTCCGGAATCGCGTCCGCGCCGGTCAGCACACCGGCCACCGAACCCGCCGTGGCGCCGTTGGAGTCGGTGTCCAGCCCGCCCCGCACGGTCAGGGCGATGGTGCGGGTGAAGTCCCCGTCGCCGTACAGCAGCCCGGCGGTGAGCACCGCGGCGTTCGGGACCGTGTGGATCCAGCCCAGTCCCGCGGTCTCCTCCCCCACCGTGGTGAGCGCGTCCTCCCACGTCATCCGGGTCTCGTGCAGGGACATCACCCGCCGGACCGTACGGGCCAGCCGACTGCTCGCCGGGACGACGCCGAGCGCCTCGTCCAGGGCCTGCCGCACGGTCGACACGCTGAACGCGGCCGAGACCAGCGCCGCCGCCCACATGGCGCCGTAGACGCCGTTCCCGGTGTGCGAGAGCACCGCGTCCCGGCGGGCCAGGCCGGCCGCGCGGCGGGGATCGCCGGGGCAGGTCCAGCCGTAGATGTCGGCGCGGATCAGGGCACCGATCCACTCCTGGTACGGGTTCTCGTACGTCGCCGTCAGCGGCGGCTTCAGACCGCTCGCCAGGTTCCGGTAGGCCGCCCGCTCGGCCGTGAAGGTCTGCAGGTACGGCAGGCGCAGCAGCCACAGGTCGCCGACCTGCTCGGTGCTGAAGCCGAAGCCGTGGGTCTCCAGCAGGTGCAGTCCGAGGATTGCGTAGTCGACGTCGTCGTCGCGGCAGCTGCCGTGGATACGGCCGCGGACGCACTGGCGCCACTCCGGGCGCAGTTCGGGCCCGGTGCCGCCGGGGGGCGGTTCGGGGAAGTAGTCGGTGAGGGGCAGGGCGGAGGCCCGCCGCAGGTAGTCGTCGATACGGTGCCGCGTCCACAGGTCGCCCTGCTCGACCGGTTTGCCCAGCATGTTGCCGGCGATCCGGCCCAGCCAGCCCCCCAGGACGCGGTCGGCGAGCTCTGGCTCGGTGCCCTCAGGGGTCATAGCTCCGGTCTACCCACTTCCGGCCACCGCCACAGGCCCTCCCCGGCCGGCCGCCCGGGGATCCCGCGGAGGGGGCTGGGCATGACGGCGGGGGTGTCCTGCGGTTAAGGTCGCAGCGGCGCGACTGGCCCTGACGTGCGCGGGGCCCGGAGAGCGAGGGGAAGACAAGGTGGCTGACACTGTGGACGGTGCCCGTGGGGTGCTCATCGCCGCGGACAAGTTCAAGGGGTCGCTGACGGCCGTGCAGGTCGCCGAGCGGGTGACGGCCGGCCTGCGCCGCGTCGTGCCGGACCTCGCCGTCGAGGCGCTGCCCGTGGCCGACGGCGGCGACGGCACCGTGGACGCGGCGGTCGCGGCCGGTTTCGAGCGGCGTGAGGTGCGGGTCGCGGGGCCCCTCGGGGACCAGGTGACGGCCGCGTTCGCGCTGCGCGGTGACACCGCCGTCGTGGAGATGGCCGAGGCGAGCGGACTCCAGCGACTTCCGGCCGGGGTCTTCGCACCCCTGACGGCGTCCACGTACGGCTCGGGAGAGCTGCTGCGGGCAGCCCTCGACGCCGGGGCACGCACGATCGTCTTCGGGGTCGGCGGCAGTGCGACGACCGACGGTGGCGCGGGCATGCTGTCCGCGCTCGGCGCGCGCTTCCTGACGGCCGGCGGGGAGCCGGTGGCTCCGGGCGGCGGAGGGCTGGCCGAGCTGGCGTCCGCGGACCTGTCGGGCCTGGACGCGCGGCTCTCCTCGGTCGCACTGGTGCTGGCCAGCGATGTCGACAACCCGCTGACCGGGCCGAAGGGCGCGCCCGCGGTGTACGGCCCGCAGAAGGGGGCGTCCCCGGACGACGTGGCGACACTGGACGCGGCGCTGGGGCACTTCGCGAAGGTGCTGGAGCAGGCCGTGGGCCCCAAGGCGGGCGAGTACGCCGGGGCGCCCGGGGCCGGTGCGGCGGGCGGTATCGGGTACGGCGCCATGCTGCTCGGCGCACGCTTCCGGCCCGGCATCGAGGTCATGCTCGACGTGCTGGGCTTCGCGCCCGCCCTGGAGCGTGCCCACCTGGTGATCACCGGTGAGGGGTCGCTGGACGAGCAGACCCTGCACGGCAAGGCCCCGGCGGGCGTCGCCGCGGCGGCGCGGGCGGCGGGCAAGGAGGTCGTCGCGGTGTGCGGGCGGCTCGCGCTGACGCCGCAGGCGCTGGAGCGGGCGGGGATCCGGCGGGCGTACCCGCTGACCGAGATCGAACCGGACGTGGCGAAGTGCATCGCCGACGCCGGCCCGATCCTGGAGCGGACTGCGGAGCGCGTCGCGCAGGACCACCTGGTCTGAGCACTCCGCGTGAACGCTTCCGGCGGCTCCGGGGCCGCCATGACGTCAGGCCCCACCGCGGCCGCGTCGGCCGGCTGCGCCATCCGCAGGTCGGCGATCTGGACCTGCACTCGGACAAGCTCTCCCTCGACGGCGACGACGCGCTGATCCTGGTCGTCTTCCACGCCGAGCCCGGCAGCCGCAGCGCGGAGCTGCTGGACATCCTCGGCAGCCTCAGCGCCCCGCACCAGGACATGCCCGCCCACGAGCCCACCAAAAACAGTGAAGGGCCCCGAACCTCACAGGTTCGGGGCCCTTCACTGCACCGGTGACCGGGTGGTGTCAGCGCCTACGGCAGCTGCGCCGCCCGTGCCTCGCGCCGGTTGTCGCGGAAGTTGTTCACCCGGCGGGCCGTGGCGAACAGCGGGATCACCGCGCCCATGACCAGCTGGAGCGCACAGCCCGTCTGGAGCAGCAGCTGGCCGCTGGGGGCACCGAAGGCCCAGGCCACCAGCAGCCCCATGCTGAGCACGATCCAGGCGAGCATCGCGCCGGCCAGGCGGCCCCGCGGCTTCGGGTACTCGACGCGGCTCACCATCAGCCACGCGGTGCCCAGGATCGCCAGCAGCGTCGCCGCGAAGGGCAGCTCCAGAAGCACGATCGCGACGACCGTCAGCGCCCCGAAGGGGCTGGGCATGCCCTGGAACATGCCGTTGGTCGGCGTCACGCAGGAGAATCTCGCCAGCCTCAGCACCACGGCCAGCAGTACGACGATCGCGCCGACCGCCGCCACCCGCTGGTGCGCGTCGTCGGCGACCATGCCGTAGACCAGGACGAAGTACGCCGGGGCCAGGCCGAAGCTGATCAGGTCGGACAGGTTGTCCAGCTCGGCGCCCATGGGGGAGGAGCGGAGTTTGCGCGCGACCAGGCCGTCGAACAGGTCGAAGACCGCCGCGCAGAGCATCAGGATGACCGCGGTGGCGGCGCTGTGGCGGGCCATGCCGGTCTCCTGGCTGCCCGTGAGGTGCGGGATCAGGATGCCGGTGGTGGTGAAGTACACCGCCATGAAGCCGCACGTGGCATTGCCGAGGGTGAGGGTGTCCGCTATCGAGAGGCGGAGAGAGAGCGGCATCTCCTCCTCTTCGTCGGACTCCTCGGCCTCGGGCACCCAGCCCGCCTGGGTCTCCGGGTCAATCACGGTCAATTCGAGTCACCCCAGCCACGGTCTTCTGACCGACCTCGACCGCTACCTCCACGCCCTCCGGCAGATAGAGGTCCACGCGCGAGCCGAAGCGGATCAGTCCGATCCGGTCGCCCTGCTCGACCTTCGTGCCCTCGGGCACGTAAGGCACGATACGCCGGGCCACGGCGCCGGCGATCTGGATCATCTCGATGTCGCCGAGTTCGGTGTCGAAGTGCCACACCACCCGCTCGTTGTTCTCGCTCTCCTTGTTGAAAGCGGGAACGAAGCCACCCGGGACGTGCTCCACCGACGTCACGGTGCCGGCCAGGGGAGCGCGGTTGACGTGGACGTTCAGCGGGCTCATGAAGATCGCGACGCGGGTACGTCCGTCCTTCCACGGCATGATGCTCTGCACCACACCGTCGGCCGGCGAGATGACCCGGCCCTGGGCGATCTCACGCTCGGGGTCGCGGAAGAACCACAGCATCCCCGCCGCGAGCGCGGTGGCGGGAACGGCGACGGCCTTCGCGGCGCCGGAGTGGCGCGCACGGGCCAGGCTGAGGGCAGCGGTGGCGACGGTCGGCAGAAGCCACGGCGATGCTCCGCGCGCGAGGCGTACGCCGACCAGGCTGTCGCGAGGTGCAGAGGTTTGGCTGTGGGGCATGGATGACCTTCGTAGCGGATGATGCCGCGCTTCTGACGGGGGACGGCGGCTTTCCCGCGATCGTAGCGGCTAAGCGCCACAACTGGGTAAGCCAGGAAGCCGAGTCGGCGGCCGGAGAGTGCCTACGGGGTGTGATCTTCTTCTCGAAGAAAACACCCCGCTTCCGGACAATCAGCCCTGGAACCGATACTCTTCGAGCAGTCGCCGTCCGATGATCATTTTCTGGATCTCGGCGGTACCTTCACCGATGAGCAGCATCGGGGCCTCGCGGTAGAGGCGCTCGATCTCGTACTCCTTGGAGAAGCCGTAGCCGCCGTGGATCCGGAAGGCATCTTCCACGACCTCCTTGCAGTACTCCGAGGCCAGGTACTTCGCCATACCGGCCTCAAGGTCGTTTCGTTGCCCGGAGTCCTTTTTGCGCGCAGCGTTCACCATCATCGCATGCGCGGCCTCCACCTTGGTAGCCATCTCGGCGAGTTTGAACTGGATCGCCTGATGCTGCGCGATCGGCTTGCCGAAGGTGTGGCGCTGCTGGGCGTACTGGACGCCGAGTTCGAACGCGCGCTGGGCGACGCCGCAGCCACGTGCCGCCACGTTGACGCGGCCGACCTCCACGCCGTCCATCATCTGGTAAAAACCGCGTCCGGTGGCCCCGCCGAGCACGCGATCAGCGGGAATCCGCAGGCCGTCCATGATGAGCTCGGTGGTGTCGACACCCTTGTAGCCCATCTTGTCGATCTTGCCGGGAATGGTCAGGCCCGGGCGGACCTCGCCGAAGCCGGGTTCCTTCTCCACCAGGAAGGTCGTCATCGACTTGTGCGGCGCGGAACCCTCGGGGTGACCTTCGTCACTTCGCACCAGGACGGCGACGAGGGACGACGTACCCCCGTTGGTCAGCCACATCTTCTGACCGTTCAGGACGAATTCGTCGCCGTCCCGGACCGCCTTGGAGGTGATGGCCGACACGTCCGAGCCGAGACCCGGCTCGGACATCGAGAAGGCGCCGCGGATGTCACCGGCCGCCATCCGGGGCAGGTAGTGGTCCTTCTGCTCCTGCGTGCCGTGCTGCTTGAGCATGTACGCCACGATGAAGTGCGTGTTGATGATGCCGGACACCGACATCCAGCCGCGGGCGATCTCCTCGACACAGAGGGCGTACGTCAGGAGCGACTCGCCCAGACCCCCGTACTCCTCGGGGATCATCAGGCCGAACAGGCCCAACTCCTTGAGGCCGTCGACGATCGCCTGCGGGTACTCGTCGCGGTGCTCCAGCCCGGTGGCGACCGGGATGATCTCCTTGTCCACGAAGTCCCGGACCGTGGACAGGATCTCCTGCTGGACGTCGGTCAGACCGGCGGTCTGGGCGAGTCGCGCCATCGCTACTTCCCCTGTTCCTTTTCCTTGAGTTCGGGCCGGCCCGGCTGCTCGCCGCCGCGCTCCTTGATGTACGTCTCGGTGGGGACCATCACCTTGCGGCGGAACACACAGACCAGCGTGCCGTCCTGCTTGTAGCCCTTGGTCTCCACGTGCACGATGCCGCGGTCGTCCTTCGACTTCGACGGCCACTTGTCCAGCACGGTCGTCTCGCCGTAGAGCGTGTCGCCGTGGAAGGTCGGCGCCACGTGCCTGAGCGACTCGATCTCCAGGTTGGCGATCGCCTTGCCGGAGACGTCCGGCACGGACATGCCGAGCAGGAGGGAGTAGATGTAGTTCCCCACCACGACGTTCTTGCCGAAGTCCGTCGTCTTCTCGGCGTAGTTGGTGTCCATGTGGAGCGGGTGGTGGTTCATGGTGAGGAGACAGAACAGGTGGTCGTCGTACTCGGTGACCGTTTTGCCCGGCCAGTGCTTGTACGTCGCCCCGACCTCGAACTCCTCGTAGGTGCGGCCGAACTGCATCGCGCTCACGCCTCCGGAATCTCGAACTTGCCGGTGCGCCGCATGCCGGCGGCGCGGCCCTTGCCGGAGACGACCAGGGCCATCTTGCGGCTGGCCTCGTCGATCATCTCGTCACCGAGCATCGCCGAGCCCTTCTTGCCGCCCGCCTCGGACGTGTAGTAGTCGTACGCGTCCAGGATCAGCTCGGCGTGGTCGTAGTCCTCCTGGGACGGCGAGAAGATCTCGTTGGACGCCTCGACCTGGCCCGGGTGCAGCACCCACTTGCCGTCGAAGCCGAGCGCCGCGGCGCGCTGCGCGACCTCGCGGTAGCCGTCGACGTTGCGGATCTGGAGGTAGGGGCCGTCGATCGCCTGGAGGTCGTTGGCGCGGGCCGCCATCAGGATCTTCATCAGGATGTAGTGGTAGGCGTCCGCCGGGTAGCCGGGCGGCTGCTCGCCCACGACGAGCGACTTCATGTTGATGGAGGCCATGAAGTCGGCCGGGCCGAAGATGATCGTCTCGATCCGGGGCGAGGCCTGCGCGATCTCGTTGACGTTGTTCAGGCCCCGCGCGTTCTCGATCTGCGCCTCGATGCCGATCCGCCCGACCTCGAAGCCCATCGTCTTCTCGATCTGCGTCAGCAGCAGGTCCAGCGCGACGATCTGCTGGGCGTCCTGCACCTTCGGCAGCATGATGCAGTCGAGGTTGGGGCCCGCCCCCTCGACCACCGTCACGACGTCGCGGTAGGTCCACTCCGTCGTCCAGTCGTTGACGCGCACGACCCTGGTCTTGCCCGTCCAGTCGCCCTCGTTGAGGAACTTGACGATGGTGTGCCGCGCCTCCGGCTTGGCGAGCGGCGCGCAGGCGTCCTCCAGGTCGAGGAAGACCTGGTCGGCCGGGAGGCCCTGCGCCTTCTCCAGGAAGCGGGGGTTGCTTCCGGGGACCGCGAGGCAGGAGCGCCGCGGACGCAGACGGTTGACCGCATCAGAGGGGCCGGTCGCGGAGCGACCGTCACGCAGGGTGGTGGTGGGCGACGGGTGGGCGGTCATGCGGGGACCTCCAGGGGGTCGAGCTTGTTCGCTTTGCGGATCTCGTCGACGATACGGCCGATGATCCCGGTGATGTCGAAGTCCTTCGGGGTGAAGACCGCGGCCACTCCGGCGGCCCTGAGCTGCTCGGCGTCGCCGCTGGGGATGATCCCGCCGGCGATCACCGGGATGTCGGGCGCCCCGGCCTCGCGCAGCCGGTCCAGCACGTCCGGGACCAGCTGGGCGTGCGAGCCGGAGAGGATCGACAGACCCACGGCGTGCACGTCCTCCGCGAGGGCGGCGTCCACGATCTGCTCGGGCGTCAGCCGGATGCCCTGGTAGACCACTTCGAAGCCGGCGTCACGCGCGCGCACCGCTATCTGCTCGGCGCCGTTGGAGTGCCCGTCCAGGCCCGGCTTGCCCACCAGGAAGCGCAGCTTGCCGACGCCCAGGTCCTGAGCCGTCAGGTCCACCTTGCGGCGCACCTGGGACAGGGAGCTGCCCTCCTCGGCGGGGATGGCCACCGGCGCCGACGAGACACCCGTCGGGGCGCGGAACTCGCCGAACACCTCGCGCAGGGCCCCGGCCCACTCGCCGGTCGTGACCCCGGCGCGGGCGCACTCCAGGGTGGCCTCCATGAGGTTGCCGGTGCCCTTGGCGGCCTCCTTCAGGCGGTCCAGCGCCTTGCAGGGGCGGGGATGGTTGAAGGGCGGCTGGTAGCGGGTGTCGCGCCAGTTCTGGAGCGCGGTGACGACCCGGGCCTCGACCGCCGGGTCGACCGTGTGGATCGCGGTGTCCAGGTCGGCGGTCAGCGGGTTCGGCTCGGTCGTCTCGAAGACGTTCACGCCGATGATCTTCTCCTGGCCGGACTCGATCCGCCCCCGGCGCTCCGCGTGCGAGGCGACCAGCTGCGACTTGAGGTAGCCGGACTCGACGGCGGCCATCGCGCCGCCCATCTCCTGGATGCGCTCGATCTCGGCGAGGGAATCCGCGACGAGCTCACCCACCTTCGCCTCGACGACCGTCGAGCCCGCGAAGATGTCGTCGTACTCCAGCAGATCGCTCTCGTGCGCGAGCACCTGCTGGATGCGCAGGGACCACTGCTGGTCCCAGGGGCGGGGCAGGCCGAGTGCCTCGTTCCAGGCGGGCAGCTGGACGGCCCGCGCGCGGGCGTCCTTCGAGAGCGTCACGGCCAGCATCTCCAGGACGATGCGCTGGACGTTGTTCTCCGGCTGCGCCTCCGTCAGACCCAGGGAGTTGACCTGGACGCCGTAGCGGAAGCGGCGCTGCTTGGGGTTCTCGATGCCGTACCGCTCGCGCGTGACCTGGTCCCAGATCCGCCCGAACGCCCGCATCTTGCACATCTCCTCGATGAAGCGGACGCCCGCGTTCACGAAGAAGGAGATGCGGGCCACGACGTCCCCGAACTTCTCCTCGGGAACCTGCCCCGAGTCGCGTACGGCATCGAGAACCGCGATCGCGGTGGACATCGCGTACGCGATCTCCTGCACCGGCGTGGCGCCCGCCTCCTGCAGGTGGTAGCTGCAGATGTTGATCGGGTTCCACTTCGGGATGTGGGAGACCGTGTAGGCGATCATGTCCGTGGTCAGCCGGAGTGAGGGCCCCGGCGGGAACACGTGCGTCCCCCGCGACAGGTATTCCTTGACGATGTCGTTCTGGGTCGTGCCCTGGAGCTTGGTGATGTCCGCGCCCTGCTCCTCCGCGACGACCTGGTAGAGCGCCAGCAGCCACATGGCCGTGGCGTTGATGGTCATCGAGGTGTTCATCTGCTCCAGGGGGATGTCCTGGAACAGCCGGCGCATGTCACCGAGGTGACCGATCGGCACACCGACCCGGCCGACCTCGCCGCGGGCGAGGACGTGATCGGAGTCGTAGCCGGTCTGCGTCGGCAGGTCGAACGCCACCGACAGACCTGTCTGGCCCTTGGCGAGGTTGCGCCGGTACAACTCGTTGGACGCCTCGGCCGTGGAGTGACCGGCGTACGTGCGCATGAGCCACGGCCGGTCCTTCTGACGCTCAGTCATGCATCGCCCCTCAGATGTTCCGGAAGCGGTTGATCGCGTCGACGTGCTGGGCGCGCATCTCCTCGTCGCGCACGCCGAGGCCCTCCTCGGGCGCGAGGCACAGCACGCCGACCTTGCCCTGGTGGGCGTTGCGGTGGACGTCGTGGGCGGCCTGGCCGGTCTCCTCGAGCGGGTAGACCTTCGACAGCGTCGGGTGGATCTTGCCCTTGGCGACGAGGCGGTTGGCCTCCCAGGCCTCGCGGTAGTTGGCGAAGTGGGAGCCGATGATCCGCTTCAGGGACATCCACAGGTACCGGTTGTCGTACTGGTGGTCGTACCCGGAGGTCGAGGCGCAGGTGACGATGGTGCCGCCCTTGCGCGTGACGTACACGCTGGCGCCGAACGTCTCGCGGCCCGGGTGCTCGAAGACGATGTCGACGTCCTCGCCGCCGGTCAGCTCCCGGATGCGCTTGCCGAACCGCTTCCACTCCCGGGGGTCCTGGTGGTGCTCGTCCTTCCAGAACTCGTAGTCCTCGGCGGTGCGGTCGATGATCAGCTCGGCGCCCATCTTCCGGCAGATCTCGGCCTTCTGCTCGCTGGAGACGACACAGATGGGCGTCGCTCCGCCGGCGAGCGCGAACTGCGTGGCGTACGAGCCGAGTCCGCCGCTCGCGCCCCAGATGAGGACGTTGTCGCCCTGCTTCATCTGGGCGCCGTTGCGGGAGACCAGCTGCCGGTACGCGGTGGAGTTGACCAGGCCCGGGGCGGCGGCCTCCTCCCACGACAGGTGGGCGGGCTTGGGCATCAGCTGGTTGGACTTCACCAACGCGATCTCGGCGAGGCCGCCGAAGTTGGTCTCGAAGCCCCAGATGCGCTGCTCGGGGTCGAGCATGGTGTCGTTGTGGCCGTCGCTGGACTCCAGCTCGACGGACAGGCAGTGCGCGACGACCTCGTCACCGGGTTTCCAGGAGTTGACGCCCGGGCCCGTGCGCAGGACGACGCCCGCGAGGTCGGAGCCGATGACGTGGTACGGCAGGTCGTGCCGCTTGGTCAGCTCGCTGAGCCTGCCGTAGCGCTCCAGGAAGCCGAAGGTGGACAGCGGCTCGAAGATCGAGGTCCACACCGAGTTGTAGTTCACCGACGAGGCCATGACGGCCACCAGGGCCTCACCGGGGCCGAGTTCCGGCACCGGCACCTCGTCCAGGTGGATCGACTTGCGGGGGTCCTTGTCGCGGGTCTCGAGGCCCGCGAACATCTCCGTCTCGTCCTTGTGCACGGTGATCGCCCGGTACGACTCGGGGACCGGCAGAGCGGCGAAGTCGGCCGGCGTGGAGTCGGGCGACTGGATCGCGTCCAGGATGTCCTTAACGGTCACGGTGTTGCCTCCGGCGGTGAACGCCCCTGAGGGAGGGGACGCTGAGGGTTACGTCGGTGCTGCTGAGGGATGAGGGTGTGCCGTCGGTTCGGCGGGTGGTGCTCGTTCGGCAGCGCTTTGTGGCGCGGGAGGTCGCCTGTGACGCAGGCGTCCGGGCGCGCAGGCCGGGGAGGCTTGCGGGGACAGCCGGCGTACGAAAGGTCGCTGCACGCCGGCCGCCCGGACTACTTCAACGTATGGCACCCCGTGTCATCCGGCAAGGCACTGGGTGCCAGAACTTGCTCTCAGATGAAATCTTTACGTAACAAATGAGCGATGATCGATCGAATCGGGTCTCGGAACGCGCTGAAAACGTGCTCTGACATGCCAAAACGGCCACCCGGGCGGGTGGCCGTCGTCACAGCGCGGGGACGTTCAGCGGTCCTTGAGCGCTTCCTCGATGGTCCGCATGACCTCGTCGAGGGGGGCGTCGGTGCGG
This sequence comes from Streptomyces sp. NPDC086077, assembly GCF_040686175.1. NCBI lineage: Bacteria > Bacillati > Actinomycetota > Actinomycetes > Kitasatosporales > Streptomycetaceae > Streptomyces > Streptomyces sp. NPDC086077. The sequence goes on from NZ_JBFBJT010000002.1 coordinate 134,136, forward strand.
GCGACCGTCACCAGCACCTCGCCGTGCCCCGATACCGACGCGGGGGCCGGCCCAGGTGCCGTGGAACGCCCTATCCCGATGCCCGCCCCGAACGTCTTGCGCACGATCGCGAAGGCGTGGTCCAGCTGCGCCTCCACGTCCCCCTGGCCGCCCGCGCGCAGCCAGCGCCGCAGGACGTGGTTGTGCGCGGTGACGACGGCGGACGCGGCGACCTCGGCCAGCAGCGGGTCGTCGTTGGCGTCGTCGTCGTGCGCGTGCTCGTCGAAGTGGCCCAGCAGATAGCGCGTGAAAAGGCGCTCGTAGCGGGCCACCGAGGCGATCTCGGCCTCGCGCAGGGTGGGCACCTCGCGCGTGAGCTTGTAGCGGGCGACCGAGATCTCCGGCCGGGCCGCGTACATCTTCATGACTTCCTTGATCCCGCGGCACACGGTGTCGAGCGGGTGCTCGTGCGCGGGCGCCGCCTTGAGCACCGCCTCGGCCCGGATCAGGGTGTCGTCGTGGTCGGGGAAGATCGCCTCTTCCTTGGAGCGGAAGTGGCGGAAGAAGGTGCGGCGGGCGACCCCGGCCTGGGCCGCGATCTCGTCGACGGTGGTCGCCTCGTAGCCCTTGGTCGCGAACAGCTCCATCGCCGCGGCCGCCAGTTCCCGGCGCATTTTGAGCCGTTGGGCGGCGGCGCGACCGCCCGCGGCGCTCTCCGGCGCGTCGGGCGTGGCGGATGTACGTGAGGACCTGGCGGGCTGGGGCATGCCCTGAACGTACTGCATGTGCGCAGCTCGATGCGCAGGTCCGGGGTTTCCCCCGCCCCTGCCGGGCGGGGGAGTGCCGGGCCGGGCGGCCGGGGAACGGCTGCCCGGCTCCAGCAGCCCGCCCCACTCCCCGCCCGTCCTGAACCAGTCGCCGGGCCGGCCGGGCGGCCCCTCGGGGAGCGGGC